>NZ_JBHVQU010000450.1:0-1810 GCF_042886655.1 Peribacillus sp. NPDC058002
GTGGAATCTATCGTAAGCAAGGTTCTTGATAATGTTGATATTCAAATTTTAGATTTACTGCAAAAGGATGCACAAATAAGCAATACTGAGCTTGCAAAGCGTGTCAAGTTATCTCCACCAGCTATACATTCTAGGATAAAACGTTTGGAAAATGAAGGATTTATTAATGGGCAAGTAGCAATTTTAAACCAGGAGAAGCTAGGTTTTGATTTATTATGTTTTATTTTTATGAGTACGAATATACATCAAGCTGAAAAACTGGAAGTTTTGGAGAAGGCATTAGCTTCTATGTCGGAAGTATTAGAGTGCCATTGTTTAACAGGTGAGTATGATTATCTTTTAAAAGTGGCTAACAAAGATCGGCATGAATTAGAAATATTTATTAGAAAGTTAAATAAACTAGGCATAACAAGAATTCAAACTAGCCTAGCTCTCAGAGAAATAAAATATTCAACAGTTTTACCCATATAGGAAAAAAGTCCCGTTCGTAAAAGTCACTTTTACGAGCGGTTTTTGATAGAACAAGAGAGAGAAAAGTAGTAGAAAGCGACTTCAGGCCATGAGGTAAAAGGGGTTGGATAAAAAAACTCGTTAAAAAAATAGCCTTTATAAAAGAGAAAATAGACTATTATTCATAATCAAGTGATATAAGTTGATATAAATCCATTTCTAAGTTGAACTATAATAATGTTCGTTCAAAATTTTGAACGTCAAAGCTATAATTACTTTATTTCTTTTGAATGTGTTAAGGAGCCATTATAGATTGAATACTATGGAACGACTCTGTCTTAATAATTACATATCAACATCACTAGAAATAATAAGCTTATGATCAATCCCCGAAATCATTGCTATAGAAAATTCGACATTTACGATTCCTACTGGATACAAAATATATTTTTCTTGAAAATGTAAATCCTCCTTTTGCCCTTAATCATAAAATCATTATATTGCTCAACTAGTTTTAGCACTGAGCCATGCAGTGATTAAAAAGCAGTACACTTCATTCGAAGTTTGCACTGCTTTTTTAAATTTCGCCCGGTTATTATGGTTTTTAATCAGAAAATCGGTATTGAAGACTCGATTAATGAATCATTAAGTTTATTTACTTAACAAAATTGCTTCTGCGTTACTCGGTTGTAGAGCTATTTGTAGTGCTCTTTTTTCTTCATCGTTTAAAGGGACCAATGGTAAGCGGACACCTCCAACATTTAACCCCCGCATATTTAATGCTGATTTTACCGGTGCTGGGCTTGGTGCAGCAAATAATGCTTTCATAATTGGAAGAAGGTCGCGATGTGCAGTGGCAGCAACTTGGACATCCCCATTTTTAAAGCTATTGATCATTTCTTGCATTTCATTGCCAATTATGTGTGAAGCAACCGAAACAATGCCTGTTCCTCCGATGGCTAAAACCGGTAATGTCAATCCATCATCGCCGCTGTACAATGTAAAATCGCTAGTTGTTTTGCTGATGATTTGTGCCATGGCATCTAAGTCACCACTTGCTTCTTTTACTGCCACAATATTGTTGATTTTTGAGAGGCTAACAATCGTCTCAACGGACATGTTCACGACACTTCGTCCTGGGATATTATAAAGCATTACCGGTAATGATGTTGAATGGGCAATAGCACTAAAGTGCTGGAATAATCCTTCTTGAGACGGCTTGTTATAGTATGGGGTAACGAGCATGATTCCGTCGACTCCTGCTGCCTCTGCTTGTTTTGTTAAGCTGATGGAAGCCCTCGTGTTATTTGAGCCAGTTCCAGCTATGACTGGAACTCTTCCATCAACAACTTCTACAACC
>NZ_JBHVQU010000451.1:0-1802 GCF_042886655.1 Peribacillus sp. NPDC058002
AGCGTCAGATGTGTATAAGAGACAGTGAATAGGGAGAGGAGCTTTAATAAGTGCTCAAAAATAGAAAAGTGATCGTAACAGGCGCAGCTTCTGGAATAGGAAAAGAAATAGTGAAACAATGCTTATTAGAGGGGGCTTCAGTACTTGCATGCGATACTAATGAACATTCTTTAAATGATTTAATGCTGTCACTGGACAATCGATATCCCCTGCATACATATCAGTTAGATGTAAGTGATCATGAAGAGGTGGTTGAATTTTTTGTATATGTTGAAGTAGAACATGCTGATGTAGATTGTTTAGTAAATAATGCTGGAATTTATTTGGCGAAAAATATACTGGATTATCAAGTAAATGAAATTGATAAAGTCCTGGATATAAACGTTAAAGGGGTTATTTATCTCTCACAAATGTTCGGTAAAAGATTGTTCCAAAGCCAAAGTGAGGGAGTCATCGTTAATATGTCTTCAGTGTCAGGAATAGAGGGCAGTTCAGATGCAATCTATGGGTTATCAAAAGCTGCCATATTAGGTTTAACGAAAAGCTGTGCCATGAATTTTTCACCATACATCCGAGTTAATGCTGTTGCCCCAACGATGGTTAATACTCCCATGATGGGTACCATACCTGAATGGAGAAAAGAGGAGTATGTAAGTCACCAACTTATCCAAACACCTGTCCTGCCTGGAGATGTGGCCGATACTGTTGTCTTCTTATTATCAGATAAAGCCAAGCATTATACAGGCGCAACGTTTGATATTAATAATGGGGGGTATCTAAGATAGTTCTGTTTCCTTGTTCGTTGCCCTTTGTAGTAGTTTTAAATTGATTTTAACATGTATAAAATTAGTTCTAAACACATACAGCATTAATAAGCGAGTATGCTTCTCAATGATCATCCTATCGGCTTTGCTTTCATAGGCCATTTTTTGTTTAATTCAGTTATGAAAGTTTTGACATTCTTTTTATCTTCCATAATTGGGGAATAGACGTACGAAAGTGTTCTGTTAAAGGATTCATTTTTCACCTGGATAATAGAAAGGATTTTATTTTGTACATCCCTTTCAATTACACTTCGGGATAGAAGGGCCAGCCCTGCGCCGTTTTTTATAAGTGTTTCTTTAATTCCTTGATTACTGCTTATCGTGAGTATAGACTTAATTTTCAATCCATTTGAACGTATGACGTGATTAAGGTATTCACGTGTCCCAGATCCAACTTCCCTTGTTACCCACGCTTGGTCATGTAAATCAGTAATCCCGACTTCGTCTTGATTAGCGAGTTCATGATTGTTAGAAGACACAATGAATAGCTCATCTTGCATGAATGGGTGAACAGAAAGCTCTTTTTCATTAGTTTGACCTTCGATTAAACCAATATCCACTTTGTATAGCCGAACGGCTTGGACGATTTCTTCCGTGTTACCGATTACGACTTGAAGTTCAAGTTCAGGATAGTCCTCTTGAAGGTCGATGAGTAAAGAAGGGAGGATATACTCTCCTATTGTAAAACTTGCTCCGATCTTCAATTCGCCCTTGATGGACCTATCGTGTTCCTGAATGTCTTGTCTGGTCTGTTCATAAATTGTGATCATTTGCTTGGCCCGGTCGTAAAGAATTTCTCCCGTTAAGGTGACTTTCAGGAATTTAGGAGAACGGAGAAATAATTTGGTTTGGAACTCTTCTTCCAATTTTTTTATATGCAAACTAACACTTGGTTGCGACATAAGAAGCATTTCTGCTGTTTTAGTAAAATTCTTGACTTCCACTAGGGTCACAAATGTTTTTAGAGCATCATAGTAC
>NZ_JBHVQU010000452.1:0-1792 GCF_042886655.1 Peribacillus sp. NPDC058002
GACATACGAGAGCTTGTATATAGCCCTGAATTCAAAACCGAAAGCAATGAAATGAAGATTACGATATTCATGACTTGACCCGCTGCCGGGAGGCCTGCCATATCAAATACGCTGGCATAGGGGGTTTTAAGTAAATCTTCAGCCCCCTGGGGAATTACGAGAACCAAAACAGTCACTGACCCAACAAAGAAAAGAAGGAGACGCCATACAACACTGTTTATGGCTCTAATAATATTTTTTTCGGGATTTTCAGACTCCCCTGCAGCAATGGCAGCTACTTCACTTCCAGATAATGAGAAGGTAATGAATATCACACTAAGGAGGACAGGCAGAAACCCATTTGGCAAAAAGCTTCCATCCCCAGTAATGTTAGAGAGTCCTGGTGAATCGAATCCTGGAACAAATCCGAAAATCATGGCAGCGCCCAGGAAGAGGAATATTACAATGGCAGCCACTTTCATGAAAGCTAACCAGTATTCAAATTCCCCATAAGCTTTGACTGAATAGATATTCGTTACCATCATTAATATAGGGAAAGATAGACTGGCAGCCCACATAGGTATGCCAGGAAACCAATCATGAATCATAGTACCCAATAGCGTAGTTTCAATGGCAATGATGATAACCCAGTTGAACCAGTATAACCAGCCTATCGTGTATCCGGCCCAGGGACCAAATGCTTGATGTGCATATGTTGAAAAGGATCCGCTATCAGGATTCACCACAGCCATTTCACCCAGCATACGCATTATAAGCACGATCATCAATCCTGCGATTATATACGATAATATGGCACCAGGTCCTGCTGAATCAATTATTGTTCCGCTTCCGATAAATAGTCCTGCCCCAATTACCCCGCCAATAGAAATCATTGTGACATGCCTGGTCTTGAGACCATGTTTCAATTCATTTGTTTGAAGTGCCACTATTGTCACCATCCTTTAAAACTGTCAATTTACCGTTTTGTAAGCAGTAAATCACTGCTCATGGGTACCCTAGTAGAAATCTTTCATTCAAAAACAATGATTACATTCATATTCCCGTTTAGATCAATAATTTTAATGAGGCCTAATTCACAATCGGTATATGTATATTGCACAGCAAAAACTCTATTAACCGTAAGTGCTTTTCTATTTATACTCCTTTTTACTACCATCAGCCCCTCAACGAAATACACGGAAAGTACAATGATCTTTGTTGATTTTGGACTTTTCGCTTTTTGTTGAGTGAAGTCCTTTTATGTAAAATTATAGTTACCCAGCTCTATTATTTCTTTCCTCAATCTTCACCCTCTTTCATTAAAATTTTATACATATATAAATAACAGCAATATCCATGCCAAGAAAAGGATAGTTATTTTATGGGGGTTTAACGCTTTTATAAACTTAAAATGATTCATTATTGAATCGTTAACCTAATTTATGATTCATATATTAATTATTAACCCTTTTTGATCCACAATCGATTCAAAATGACAATTTTATTATTTTATTTTAAAATTTCGACACATATTTTTACTGAAAAATAACAGAAAAAAAAGATGCCAAAATCCAAATTATTATTTCTTGGCATCTTCCAAATAGATTTATTATCACTCAGAATGATTTTGATTAATACCGGCAGACCTTCCGCTATTAATCAAAGATCTATCTACAGCCTCGAAAAATATCGTTAAGAATATAATGCTCTATGTAATGTCAATATGTATTAAACCTTTATAAATTCGTTCTTAACTGCGGGGAAATGGATACTGAATGTAGTTAAACTTTCATTTGAGACACAACCCATATAT
>NZ_JBHVQU010000453.1:0-1788 GCF_042886655.1 Peribacillus sp. NPDC058002
AGGGGAAATCAACCACACCGCTTTTCTTGGTAAATAGCAACAAAGTATGCGAAAAAGCCAAAAATAAAAAGCCCTGTTAACTGAAATTCAGTAACATCAGGCTTTCAAAATCTGACTGGTAGAGTTTTTGCACTCTATATACCATTTCAAACAAACTTTTATTATTCCAAACTCTCACTTTTTCCTGCATTTATTTCAATCTATTTTACAGCAGGAATTGTTTGTGATATGTTCAGTCTTGAAATTTTCCTTTCCAGATTTCAAGGTCATAAAAGCGATAAAGCAAAGGACACCGAATGAAACCAATAACTAAACTGCTCCATTAAAGGAACCATCGGAAAGCGTCTATGACAAAACCTTCCGTCAAAGGAGCGATGAAGCCAGCCACTTGCACCCCTAAATTGACCACACCCACTGCCGAACCTCGGTAAATACTTCAGCGGCAGACTAAATATAATAGTGGATACGACTGCGGAAAATATAGGTATAATGGTTTGATAGATGATAATTCCCGTTACCGTTTCTGCATGAAACATGAGATAAACGAATAATGCTAGACCTAAGGCACTAAAGTCCCCTTTCCATTTTTCCCGACGAACTTTCACTTAATCCAGTACCGGCGATAATATAGAATGCCACCTATTGCCGGGATCATCTTTTTGGGTTCACTCCATTCGGGTATGCTTTTCTTTACCAGTTATCCGCTTTATCTAATAATTGATCAATATCAAATGCATCGAGATGAAATGGAATTGACTCATCAGCAAGTTCTTCAGTAGCTAAAAGCAATTGGTCAATATCTATTATAGTCAAAAACAATTCGCCTCCCTTTTAATACCTTTACCCTCAAACATTACTTCTAATAGTTGATTTGAGGGTATCATAACTACATTCGACATTTATGTAAGGGGTAGTTCACAAAAAGTAGATTTGTTCAAAGGACGAACAATTACCAAGCTAAAGATTCAATAGCCTTGTATGGTGGAAGCTCCCTATTTGTAAATATTCATACACCATAATACACTTCTAATAATTCCCATTATACCGAAAATAAAACTGTATAATTTTACAATTGTATAACAATTATAAGTTAGTATTTACAGATAATACACTGAATTTTCAGTTAATTTAAAAAAACAGAGCCCCTCAGTATGATGAGAGTACACATAAACCAAAACTCATCTAGATAATTATTCCTTCAATTAACCTGTCATAAAGTGAAAACTTTTAAAAACGCTCTCACCATAAACGTTCGTTAATGGTGGCTTCTTCTTCAACTAAAGGAGAAGATCAAACACAAATCCCGTATTCAATTAAGTATACGGGATTTTGTTTAAGGTTAACCTTAAATGAATAATATGACTAGAAAATTCAAATAGTCTAACTCTCTCATGGCTATCTTAGTCCATTATTGACTTGGACTTGCCCAAAACTTTCGAACTTCTGAGTAAAATAACTTGAAGTAAGATCAGATATATGAACGCCAGTATTCCTTGTTGTATGAATAAAGCGACCGTCCCCTAGATAAATACCGACGTGGGTTATCTCTTGACTTAAGTCTGTATCTCTGAAAAATACTAAGTCCCCTGCCTTTGGATCGCTGAGTTTCGGCAGCGTGGAATAGTAGTCCGCTGCCGAACCACGTTTAAGGGAAATGCCCTGTTCCTTCATGGCCCAATAGATAAAACCGCTGCAATCCATTCCAATCATCGGATCATATTCTCCAAAAACATAGGTAAACCCACGTAGAGTATAGGCATACTTTATGACATCATAAGCTTTATCATC
>NZ_JBHVQU010000454.1:0-1787 GCF_042886655.1 Peribacillus sp. NPDC058002
CTCCATCAACCTTAAATCGTTTAGTTTTTAAAAACAACAATCTTTACGAAAAGAGTCTTTTTTAAAGTTTGGTTAATATTTTAAGAATACGCACGAAGTCGTACCAGTAAGGCATTTTAGTATACTTGTTATTTCAAATCCTTATCATTATGGAACCTAATGCTTGTAGAAATCCCTTGGGTACCATAAAATGGGGATATCAAATTGATCAAGGAGTGTATAAATGAAGCTAAAATTAATGACCATCACTTTAGGGATCTGTTCTTCATTAATACTTTCAGGTTGTTCAAGTGAAGAGGAAAGTGTTATTCAAAAAGAAAACAGTCATGAAGGACATTCAGAACATTCGGTATCCGGTGATATTCAGGAGGAGACCATCAGCAAGGAGATAGCACCGGATTTCTTAGCTGATAAACCTGAGGATATGAAGACAATCTATTTAGCTGTTGCGCAAAACAAAAATTTACTTGAAAAAATACCTTGTTACTGCGGTTGTGGTGAGTCAGCTAACCATAAAAATAATTACGATTGTTTTATTCATGATAATAAAAAGAATGGTGAAGTCGTTTGGGATGACCACGGGACGAAATGCGGAGTTTGCTTAGAAATAGCTGCACAATCCATATTGGACTTGAATGACGGTATGAGCATCAAAGAGATCCGGAATAAAATCGATGAAAAATATTAAAGTGGATATGCTAAACCAACCCCGACCCCTGCAGTGTAAAAGGAAAGAGAATGAAATCCTAGCGTGAATATGATAGTTGGAAAAATGGCTTTTGCCCGATATTCATTCGGAAAAAGGCCATTTTTTTATTTTGGGGAGGGATGGTTGCTTACATATATAATATTGATTGCAAAGGGGAATACTTCCAATAAACATAAAACCGTAAAGGAGTTATCCCATTGACATTAATCCGCCTTGGTTATGTAGCCATGAGTAATCATGTTCCAAACTGTTCACCATCCCAAACGATGACTTTTGCTCAGTTTTCGAAAATTAAGGACAGAGATGCCGCGATAAGGAAGCTCGAACGTATTTCGATTTCCAATCTTCATAATTGCTGGCGTTTGCTGATTCATAACGAAGCTAATAATATCCAGTTCTTTAGGCTTTCTTCAAAACTAATCCCTTTAGCCAATCATCCAGAAATACCAGAATGGGATTACATCGATCCGATTTCAGAAGAACTGGCTAAATTAAAAACATTCATTACAGACCACCCAAAAATAAGGATAGATTTTCACCCAGATCATTTCGTCATCTTGAATAGTACAAATATCGATATTCTGAAGACATCTTTAAAAACATTAAGGATGCATCATACGTTATTGAAAAAAATGGGAGTCGATCCCGAGCACCGCTGCGTTCTCCATGTTGGGGGCGGTTATTGGGAGCATGTTCAGGCATTAGAGCAGTTCATCCATAATTGGGGCTTGATTCCTGAATCGATTCAGAGAATGGTCATTCTTGAGAATGATGATACTACCTATACTTTATCGGAAACTCTTTATTTATGTGAGAAATTAGGGATTCCTATGGTTTTTGATTACCACCATTACCTTGCACATCAGTTACCAAGTGAAGATTGGAAAGATCATTGGAACCGTATATTAAATACCTGGAGTATTTCGAAGCTACCTCCTAAAATGCATATATCAAGTCCAAGGTCCGATAAGGAATTTCGAGCACACGCTGACTTTGTGGATATAGGAATGTTCATGGATTTTTTGCAACAAATAAAGGGAAGCTTACCACAGCTTGATTGCATGATTGAAGCAAAACC
>NZ_JBHVQU010000455.1:0-1786 GCF_042886655.1 Peribacillus sp. NPDC058002
GAATGAACCACAGGCAGAAAATAATGACTCTACATTTCGATTACCAACTGAGACGTTAGAAAATTGGAAGGAAACAAAACAAGAATACTTTTATGTTCATCGTGAACTTGGAAAAATACTAGCAAAATCAGAACATGAAGATTTGTATAGACAGATTCCAGGAGATAATCCATTAGTGCTTGAACTGAAGAGTTTAGCCATGCACGACGCATATCATATTGGGCAAATTGTATTCCTTAGTAAAATGCAAGGAGCTTGGCCAGAGAAACGCAGCTTTTAAAAAAGCTTTATTAGCTTTACAGCTATTCCATTATAGGGGGTTTTAATAGAATAAGAACGGGAACGTCCAAATCGGACGTTCCCGGTATTTTACCTAAAAAACGACAAATACTGCTTAACAAAGCCTAAAATTTGAATACAATTCCTTTGGTCTACAAACTCAAACATCCAATCGGCAGTTCAATGGCCTCCTAAATAGGCCATTTTTATTTCTTCACTTGAAGTGAGTTCATCGGCATTGCCCGAGAGGACGATCCGGCCCGTTTCAACAACATAAGCCCGATCTGCAATGGATAGGGCAAGGTTGGCGTTTTGCTCGACCAAAAGGATCGTTGTGCCGGACTCACTGATTTCCTGGATGATGTTGAATATTTGCTTCACCAGAAGCGGTGCAAGGCCCATCGAAGGTTCATCGAGCAATAATAAACGTGGTTTCGCCATTAAAGCCCGGCCCATTGCAAGCATCTGCTGTTCTCCGCCTGAAAGCGTGCCAGCCTGCTGTTTGATTCTCTCCAGCAGCCTCGGAAATAACTCATAGACCTTTTTCATGTCTTTATTAATGTTCTCTTTGTCTTTTCGCAAATAGGCCCCAAGCTCCAGGTTCTCGGAAACCGTCATGTTAGCAAAGACACGGCGCCCTTCAGGTACATGGGATATGCCCATTTTCACGATGGACTGGGCAGCTTTTCCTCCGATCGGATTGCCTTCGAACAGAACTTTTCCTTGCTTTGGTTTTAACAGGCCGGATATCGTTTTGAGCAGCGTGCTTTTTCCCGCTCCGTTCGCCCCGATCAATGTCACGATCTCCCCCTCGTTTATCTCCATGGAAACCCCTTTCAACGCTTGGATATTGCCATAATAAACATTGATGTCCTCTATTTTCAGCATCAGGAAACCTCCTCCCCTAAATATGCCTCGATAACCTTTGGATCGTTGCGGATTTCTTCCGGCTTTCCGTGTGCGATTAGCTGTCCATGATCAAGGACATAAATCCGTTCGCATACCCCCATGACCAATGACATATCATGTTCGATGAGCAAGACGGTAAGATTGAATTCCCTCCGGATAAAAGCAATGAGGTTCATCAATTCTTTCGTTTCATGCGGGTTCATCCCGGCTGCGGGTTCATCCAGTAAAAGGAGTTTCGGATTGGCGGCAAGAGCACGGGCAATCTCCAGCCGCCTTTGCTGTCCGTATGGAAGATTCTTCGCTTTTTCATCCTTAAAATGATCAAGGTTGAATATCCTCAAGAATTCCAGCGCCTTTTCATTCATTTCCTTTTCCCCGGAAAAATGTCCCGGCACCCGGAATATGGAACTTGCAATTCCATGCTTGGCAAGCGAGTGGTAAGCAACCTTCACGTTATCGATCACGGATAACTCACTGAAGAGGCGAATATTTTGAAAGGTCCTCGAAATCCCTTTCCGGGTAATTTTATATGGAGGCTGCTTATTTAGATTTTCCCCGTTCAAGGCAATCGTTCCTTCTGTAGGGACATACACACCCG
>NZ_JBHVQU010000456.1:0-1779 GCF_042886655.1 Peribacillus sp. NPDC058002
CTCCTGCAGGAAAAGCGAGTCCAGGGGAGACCCCACAGGCGCAAAAGCGCCGAGGGCGGACCGCCCGCGGAAAGCGAGTGCCTGGAGAGGAAATCAACGTTCGCATTTTACAAACCCTCAAAAAAACTGTTAGCAAAAGAGTTCGTTCGTCTTTTTCAGCTTCCTGCCCTGTAGCGGATTTTCCATCAAACTGAAAAAAAATCAAAATAAAACCATTAAAAATTTTGACTTACTGTCAAAAATGATGTACATTACCTATTGGGCGAACAATTTTAATAATTAAAGATAAAAATATTCGTATATAGAGGTGCATAACATGGAAAACGTGTTTGATTATGAAGATATTCAATTAATTCCTGCAAAATGTGTAGTAAATAGTCGTTCTGAGTGTGATACATCCGTTACATTGGGTAAACATACATTCAAGTTACCTGTAGTACCTGCCAATATGCAAACGATCATTGATGAACAGATTGCCATTTACTTAGCTGAAAACGGTTACTTTTATGTAATGCATCGTTTTGAGCCAGAAAAACGACTGACTTTCATTAAAGATATGCATTCACGAGAATTGATCGCTTCCATCAGTGTAGGCGTTAAAGAAGAAGAATACGGATTCATTGAACAATTATCGGCTGACAACATTGTGCCTGAATACATTACTATAGATATTGCACACGGCCATTCCAATGCCGTGATAAAGATGATACAGCATATTAAAAAACATTTACCTGAAAGTTTTGTCATTGCAGGAAATGTGGGAACTCCTGAAGCGGTTCGGGAATTGGAACATGCCGGTGCGGATGCTACAAAGGTTGGCATCGGGCCAGGGAAAGTTTGCATCACTAAAATCAAGACTGGATTTGGTACGGGCGGCTGGCAGCTAGCTGCACTTCGCTGGTGTGCAAAAGCGGCAAGCAAACCAATCATAGCTGACGGCGGCATTCGCACGAACGGTGATATTGCTAAATCAGTTAGATTTGGAGCTTCCATGGTCATGATCGGTTCACTATTTGCTGGACATGAAGAATCTCCAGGGCAAACGATCGAGAAAGATGGAAAGGCCTTTAAAGAATACTTTGGTTCAGCTTCTGAATTCCAAAAAGGTGAGAAGAAAAACGTTGAAGGTAAAAAGATGTATGTCGAGCACAAAGGATCTTTGGAAGATACGTTGAAGGAAATGGAACAAGACCTTCAGTCTTCCATTTCATATGCCGGCGGAACCAAGTTGGAAGCGATCCGGAATGTGGATTATGTCGTCGTTAAGAACTCTATCTTTAACGGTGACAAAGTTTATTAAGAAGGAATCATTAAACGTAAAAAAGAACGGCCTAATCAATGGATTAGGCCGTTTTTTATACTAATTATATCTTTTTAACAAATTGGGATTTTAATTTCATTGCACCAAAACCATCAATCTTGCAATCAATATCATGATCTCCATCAACTAGACGGATGCTTTTGACTTTAGTGCCCATTTTTAAGACGGATGAGCTCCCTTTCACTTTAAGGTCCTTGATTACCGTAACGGTATCACCATCGTTCAAGGCATTTCCATTAGCATCCTTGATAGTCTTCTTTTGATCACCGTTTTCCGTTTCCGCTTCCACCGCCCACTCATGGGCGCATTCCGGGCAAACAAAAAGACTTCCATCTTCGTATGTATATTCTGAATCACATGCAGGGCAATTAGGAAAATCAGACATAAATTCACTTCCTCCATTCGTTATTGTCAATTCTAATATAATAATGGTTTACACACAACCGGAGTCTATTATC
>NZ_JBHVQU010000457.1:0-1775 GCF_042886655.1 Peribacillus sp. NPDC058002
TTCTACACCAACCTAATAGTTATTCACGTAGCTCTCTCAAGGGTGCTAACATGTTTATTATCAAGCATCACAAGGGTTTAAAGGCGTTCCCATAAAATTGAATGGAAGCTTTAACCCTGCGATTACTTTATGAATGTTAAATCACAGGAAGGTAGTATCCTGTGTACATTATAAACTTCCACAGAGGATGGGTATTTTCCTCTGAAAAAAGTAGATTATTTATGATTTAATCATACAGAATAAATCACAAAACCTCTAGTGATTCTCCTTCCTAAGAACAAAAAAAAATAGTTCTAATTAACAAAGGGCATACTACGTAGCGGAGGTGATTGATATGTCTTCTAATGAAAATGGACAAATTCAACAGGGATATCAAAGCATGTTAATCTACAATGTACTTGCTGTCGGTTTTGTTGGGGGGGCTTTAGCCAGTTTTATCGGTATCTGTGCCCATTATTTTAATTTTATGGATTTCAGCCCAAAATTCATACTAACTTCATGGTCCAACATGACCTGGATCAATCAGTGGCTCGGTACGGTAATGACCATAATTTTATTCGGGATTCTATCCGTGGGGATCGCTTTTTTATACTATAGTCTTTTTAAAAGGATGAAGAGTACTTTTACGGGTATTATTTTAGGAGTGGTTTGCTGGGCTTTGCTGGTATTTGTCCTAAAACCGATGTTCGTCGATTTGCCAACCTTTTCTAAAATGTCAGTAAATACGGTTATCACAAGTGTCTGCATTTTTATTATATACGGACTTTTTATAGGGTTTTCTATATCATACGATCATCAAGAATATATGCGCCAAAAAAACAAAGCCGAGAAGCAGTCGGAAAGCTGATTGCTTATTGGTTGTAAAAAAGTAGTAAGACAATTTGTAATTATGATAGAATGTTCTTGGAAAGCATTCTTTTAACATGAGCAGGTGTTTGATGATGACAAAAATTTTACTAATCAATGGTCCGAATTTAAATCGCTTGGGGAAGCGGGAACCTGCGCATTATGGATCCTCGACGCTTGCAGATGTGGAAGCACAATTGATGCAGCAAGCTCAAGGGTTAAATGTGGAATTAACCTCTTTTCAAACAAACCATGAAGGAGCGATTATCGACAAGCTACATTGGTCAGAGGATTATGGGATCGACGGGATTATTATTAATCCTGGAGCTTTTACTCATTATAGCTATGCGATTCGTGATGCAATAGCCGGAATTGATGTTCCTGTTGTGGAAGTGCATATTTCGAACATACATGCCCGTGAAAGCTTTCGGCATGAATCAGTGACCGCGGCGGTATCGGCGGGACAGATTGTCGGCTTGGGGATACACGGATATGAATTGGCGTTGCAGGCGATCACAAAGATTGCAAAGGGGAGAAATTAAATGAATAAACTAATGCGCTTAAGGGCCTCAATGGAAAAGGTGGGCATTGATGGTTTTTTGATCACCAGTACATATAACCGCCGATTCATGACCAATTTTACGGGAAGTGCAGGCGTTGTCCTTATTTCCCAAAAAGAAGCTAAATTCATCACTGATTTCCGATACGTGGAACAAGCGGGCAAGCAGGCACCGGATTATGAGATCGTTCAACATAAAGGAACCATCATCGAAGAAGTGGGCAAGCAGGCTAAAGCGATGAATATCGGCAAGCTGGGCTTTGAGCAAGAGCACCTGACTTATGCTACATATAAGGCATACGAGGCGGCCATTGATGGTCAACTTTCGCCGGTGTCAGGTGTCATTGAGAATTTACGCTTGATAAAGACC
>NZ_JBHVQU010000458.1:0-1772 GCF_042886655.1 Peribacillus sp. NPDC058002
GACCATTTCTAACATATTGTTTAATATATACCTTACGTCCATTGTTCACTGACATGCTTCTTGAACCGTAAAGCTATTTCTTGAAGTTTATTTTACTTTTATAGTAATCTGTTTAGTTTGTTTACTTTCATTGTGTGTTCGGTCTAAGGCAGTCACAACATATGTGTATGTCTTTCCTTTTTCTACACTGCCGTCAATATATAATTGACGTTTATTTTCTTTATGCACCGTGGCAAGTAAGTTCGTTGAGTCTTCTATGTTTCCTTTTTTCTTCCCATCAAAACGATAAATGGCATAATAGGATGCTTCTGATTGCTTGTGATCGTGAATTTCAAATTGTATTCCATCTCCTGTTTGTGTTGCCTTGCTCACCTTTGGAGCCTTTGGGGCATGATCATCAATCCAAGGCATGGCAGGAACCAATGCGGGATGCTTATAAATATCCTCGCTTAAACGATCTGCTATCCCAAGGGGGTTTTTCCGTAAATCTTTGGCACTGAAATGCATGCTTCCATCAAATTCCTTATATGTTCGATTCAGTTTTAACTGGTTTGGCATTTCTTCAGGATTGAACCAGTTTTGGACACCATTGGACTCTGTATTAATTTTATAGTCTCCTTGTCCAATATAGAGTTGAACATTTTTACCTTCGACTTCTTTTGTCCACCAATCAAGAAGTTTGGCATAGTCAGCTACTGGCAATCCTATATTCCAATATAATTGAGGTGCAATATAATCAATGTATCCATTATTGATCCACGTCCTGGTATCCGCATATAAATCATCGTAATTCGTTTGTCCAGCGGCAGTGTCAGATCCTGTGGGATCAACTGCTTTGTTGCGCCAAACTCCAAATGGACTTATACCAAACTTCACATATGATTTTTCAGCCTTGATTTCTTCATTTATATTCTTAACAAGGTTATTTACATTATCCCTTCGCCAATCTTCCACATTTGTAAATCTACCTGCTCCATATTTTTGATAGGAAATTTCATCTGGGAATGGTACTCCTGCAATCTTGTAAGGATAGAAATAATCGTCCATATGGACTGCATCAATATCATAATTCTTAACAACTTCCATTATTCCATCGATCACAAACCGTTGTACGCCAGGAATGCCTGGGTCAAAGTACAACTGTTGCCCATAAGGTATGACCCAATCAGGGTGCTTTCTAGCAGGATGAGATTCTGGAAGGTTATCAATATCCGATAATTCAGCTGTCTTGCCTAAAGGCATAGTAATGCGATATGGATTAAACCATGCATGAAATTCCATATTACGATCATGTGCTGCTTCTACCATGAATGCAAGAGGGTCATACCCAGGATCTTTTCCTTGGATTCCTGTTAAATATTTTGACCAAAGACCGTAATCAGATGGGTAAAAAGCATCTGCAGTTGGTTTAATTTGCATAACGACAGCATTCATCCCCATTGCTTTTTGTTCATCCAAATACTTTATGAATTCTTCTTTCTGTGCTGATATGGATAAACCTGGTTTGGAAGGCCAATCAATATTTAACACAGTTGCAATCCAAGTTGCGCGCAGTTCCTGTTTTACATAAGTAGTTTGCTGAGGGATCGTCCCCGTTTCTGCATGTGCAATCAAATCGGATGGAAGGAGAAGTGATCCTCCCACTAAAGCGGCTAGCGCCAGTGAACCAAATCTTGTCTTTGTAATTCTTTCATTCATCAATAGTAAAACCTCATTTCATTAAATAGTTATATTTAATTATTTGTAAGCGTTAACAAATAATGAATATATGA
>NZ_JBHVQU010000459.1:0-1759 GCF_042886655.1 Peribacillus sp. NPDC058002
TGAATGTGAAAAATGAAACGGGTGAATTTGGTCCACTCACTCCACTTATGCTTTATCTTACATGCTTCGTTTCAATATTCATCCTTGCCAGCTTGATAGCTTCAAGTACGATCGTGGGCCGTCGGCTAGCAAAAAGTGATAATACTGTGAGTGATATCCGTTATGCTTTAGATCAATCGGCAATCGTCGCCATAACGGATGCAAAAGGAATCATTACATATGTTAACGAAAAATTCCTGGAAATATCACAATATGAAAAACATGAACTAATTGGAAAAAATCATTCGATAATCAATTCTGGTTATCACGCAAAAGAATTTTTCACTGACTTATGGCAAACGATCAGCCAAGGGAAAACATGGCATGGTGAAATATGCAATCGGGCTAAAGATGGTAATGTGTATTGGGTGGATACAACAATCGTTCCGTTCATGAAAAAGGGGAAACCATATCAATATATTTCCATCCGTTCGGACATTTCCGCTCGTAAAAAAGCAGAAAATGCTTTAAAGGGGTCAATCAAGGAACTAGAAGATATGCATTATGCAATCAACCAATCTTTGATTGTGGCGATAACCGATGATAAAGGAGTCATTATTGAAGTGAATGAAAAGTTCTCGGAGGTTTCAGGTTATGGCAAAGGTGAATTGATAGGCCAGACCCATAGAATGGTTAATTCCGGATACCATTCAAAGGAATTCTTTGAACAAATGTGGAAGACCGTCCATGAACGGAAAGTTTGGAAAGGTGAAATTAGAAACAAGGCGAAAGATGGCAGTTTTTATTGGGTCGATACAACAATTGTTCCATTTTTTAGCGAAGAAGGAAAGCCATTTCAGTTTTTGGCACTGAGATATGACATAACTGAGCGTAAACAATCTGAAGAGATGCTCCATCGGCAGGATAAATTAGCCGCTGTCGGACAGCTTGCTGCTGGGGTGGCACATGAAATAAGGAATCCGCTGACCTCCATGAAAGGGTATACGGAATTTTTGCAACTGGATGAAACGGACGAAAATAAACAAGAATATCTAGAAATAATCATGGATGAAATCAATCGTGTGAATGAGATAGTTGAAGAGTTCTTACAATTGGCCAAACCACAGGCATTGATATTGGAAACGAAGAATCTTGTGTCGACCATTCAAAACGTTGTATCTTTGACGGAGTTTGAAGCCAGGAAGAAGAACATCACGCTGATTTCGGAATGTAATGACGAAGAAATCCTCGTTCGTTGTGATGAGAATCGGTTAAAACAGGTCATATTAAACTTCATTAAAAATGGTATGGAAGCTATGCCTGAGGGTGGTTTCATAAAAGTCATTACTGAACTTAAAGAGGAAAATGTGCATATATCCATAACCGACACAGGAATTGGGATGCCGCCAGAGCAGCTTAAGAGATTGGGAGAACCATTTTTCACCACGAAAAAATCTGGTAATGGGTTAGGTCTCATGATCAGCTTTAAAATCATAGAAAGCCATTCTGGAAATGTCTTTGTCGAGAGCGAAGTCAATAAAGGAACAGTCTTTAATATCGTGCTCCCTATTTAAAATGTCTAATAGGAAGCAATGAAAAAAAAAATCATCAACTTTTTAGAAGATATCTGCGTGGGGGAACGGGATTTGGAAAAACAAAAGTATGTCAATATTATTAGCTTGAAGGTATTTTACCTTTTTTCTTTTTTTGCAGTGGGAAGTTTAACACCGCTATTAAGCGTTTATTTGGCCAATGAGGCAGGTTTATCCGGTATTGAGAC
>NZ_JBHVQU010000460.1:0-1750 GCF_042886655.1 Peribacillus sp. NPDC058002
GGCACAGTACTGGGCATCATGGTAAAAGCTATACCAGGACCCATTTTCCAGTCCGGATTTCATCCACTTTTCCTTTGCTTCAATGGAAGTCATGGGATAATCGTCATAAGCGAGGACCCAGAGGACATTCGCATGTGCGTGCGTCGGCATGATATCTGCCATGTGAATCAGTCTATCCCCACCATCCTCAATGATGATGATAGCATGACCATCACTATGCCCACCGGTATGGATCATTTTAATGCCGTCCGTAATTTCCTGCTCACCTTCAAAAGGGCGTACAAGAGAAGCGACAGCCTCCCAGTTTTCTGCCCAATATGTACTTTTTGAACGAATATTCGGGTTTTTCATTTCCACCCATTCTGTTTGGGTCGTAATGATTTCTGCCCGCTCGAAAACAGGCACCCAAGTTTCACCTTCACGTTTCGTCAAACCGCAGGCATGGTCGAAATGTAGATGGGTCATTAAAATGTAATCGATATCATTTGGCTGAATCCCAAGTCTGCCAAGATCTTCGACAAGATTGGATTCCTCCGTCACCCCAAAATTCCGCTTCTGCTTGTCATTCAGCTTTCCATTGCCGATACCGGAATCTATAAGCATATTCAATCCATTGGCCTGTACCAAAATCGGATCCGTGCGTAACTCGATTTGGTTATTTTCGTTAACAGGATACTTCTTGGCCCAAAGCGGTTTCGGTACAACACCAAACATCGCACCGCCATCCAAGTGAGTCACACCGCCATTCAACCATGTTAATTTAATTTCCCCTATTTGCATCGTTTCCATTTTACCCCTCCTCTCCCTTTATTTTAACACCCACCTCCATATATTGAAATCGATAACAATCAAGTCATCCTCCTGAACGGAATACACCGCATGAACAAAAAAAACCAGATGCTGTGCACCTGGTTGGTTTCTGTTGATGATTATTGGAACATTGCTTCCAATCTGTATATCCGGTTGCCTTTACTCGAGAACTTTTCTTCATATTCAGTCATGATGTTGCCTTCAAAACTGCTATTGTGAAGATCAAGGCTTACATATTTCAAAAGCATGCCGTACTCGGAAATACTTTTCAAGGAAGATTCGAATAACCCTTGGTTATCCGTCTTGAAGTGGATCTCGCCTTTGTCTGGAAGGATGCCTTCATATACTTCAAGGAAGGTCTTATATGTTAACCGACGTTTTGCATGACGTGATTTCGGCCATGGATCAGAGAAATTCAAGTAGACGCGGTCCACGTCTCCTTTTGCAAAATAGTCCCCTAAGTTTGCTGCGTCAACATTCAACAGCTTTAAATTTGGAACATCCGCTTCAATCAGCAAATCCAAAGCAGCTACAATGACGCTTCCATATACTTCAATTCCAATGAAATTCACATCAGGATGGGCTTTTGCCATTTCTGTGATGAAACGGCCTTTTCCCGTACCCACCTCAATATATAACGGATTATCGTTACCGAAAACTTCATGCCATTTACCTTTATGGCTCACTGGCTGATGAATTACATATTGTGGAAAATCATTCAAACGGTCTTCAGCCCAAGGTTTATTTCTTAAACGCATGATGACACCCCTATTTATAATATAATCGTTCAAACCATAACACGAGTGCATGGATTCCTGCAAGTTGATTTTTTCAGGAAACACACACTGAACAAATAAAAAAAACTGCCGGCCATCCAGGCGACAGTCTCTGTAGTTTTCATGTATAAAACTTTCAGCAAAACACACCATAAATAAGTGAC
>NZ_JBHVQU010000461.1:0-1742 GCF_042886655.1 Peribacillus sp. NPDC058002
TCCAAATGGGCTTGGTTATAAATTATATGCTGATGCAATTTATGAACGGTTCCTTGATAACATCAAACGAGAAAAGGCTGTAGCAGGCCTTCCATCTAAGCTGCATGCCCGTTCTGAATTTGAATTATCGGAAATTGACCACTATGGAAAAATGAGCGGGTTCCGTCCAAGGGGCGGCTATTTCACTAGCAGTGAAAAGGGCAGTGTGATTGAATATACCTTCAAAGGGAGTATGCTTGGTGTGAAACTGCTTAGAAGTCCTGATGGCGGGGAAGTGAATGTATGGATCGATGGAAATGAAATCACCACTTTGAATACGTGGTGGCCATTTGCTCGTGAAAGATATTTATTTGTCACGAATGGGCTTCATCCCGGTTCACATACTGTCCGGTTTGAGGTGACTGGCAGGACTAAGGCAATGGAACTTACCACCATTCCATTTGTCCGGATCGCATCAATCATCACGGATTGAATCCCACCCAATATTAAAATAACCCCCTATCCATTTCTGATAGGGGGTTTTCCAATCAATCAAAAAGCTTTTTGTATTCTCCGTATCCTTCTCTTTCAAGGTCTTGGAGCGGGATGAACCTTAATGAAGCAGAATTGATGCAATAACGTAAACCCGACGGTCCCGGTCCATCATTGAAAACATGACCCAGATGGGAATCGGCCGTTTTTGAGCGAACTTCGATCCTTCTCATGCCATAACTCGTATCGAGGTTTTCCACCACTTCCTCTTCTTTAAGCGGTTTAGTGAAGCTTGGCCAACCGCAGCCTGAATCGAACTTTTCCTTTGAAGTGAAAAGAGGATTACCTGAAACGATATCCACATATAATCCTTCCTCCTTCATATTCCAATATTCATTGTTAAAGGCGGGTTCCGTTCCAGAATTTTGTGTAACTTCATATTGAATCGGAGTGAGTTTCTTTTTTAATTCTTCTTTACTTTTCATTTTTTTCCCCCCAGTGATGTTGTATGAATGCTTTCCGTCCTGAGCCGATCGAATATCTTTCATAATGCTCAGGTTGCTTTTTATAATAATGCTGGTGATATGTCTCAGCTGGATAGAATGTTTTGGCTGATATTATCGGAGTTACGATCGGTCCAGAAAATTTCCCGCTCTCCTGCAGCTTGGCTTTGGATGCTTCTGCAATTTCACGTTGGTTTTCGTCATGATAAAAAATCGCCGTTTGATAGGAACTTCCCCGGTCATAAAATTGCCCGCCAGCATCTGTCGGGTCAATTTGCTGCCAAAACAACTCGATAATCTTCTCATATGGATATACGCTTGGATCAAAGGTGATCTGAACGGCTTCATAATGTCCCGTGGTTTCAGAACAAACTTCTTTGTATGTGGGATTTTTCGTAGTCCCGCCTGTATAGCCAGAGATAACGGATTCGATGCCAGGCTGTTCATCGAACGGCTTCACCATGCACCAGAAACATCCACCTGCGAATGTTGCTTTCTCTAATTGCTTTGTCAAATGAAAATCCTCCTTTTTTTACAAACCATCCATTGAATGCATTTTAACGCTTTTATTTTACCCTGTAAAATAATATGCCGATCGAACCTTTTTACGAAAATGGTCCATTCCCTTTTAAAAAGGAGACACATGCCCATGCATAATTACATATGTTAAAAACATAATGGAAAAATGAGAGGTGTTGGAAATGAGCGATAAACAATCATATTCACAAAAATCGGTAACATATGGTTTACTATCGTCCTATAATAAAA
>NZ_JBHVQU010000462.1:0-1738 GCF_042886655.1 Peribacillus sp. NPDC058002
TTTATAGGACCTCCTAGTTCATTGAAATTACCTTGTTCCAAACTATTCAAATAAACATTGGAAACATTCATTCATTTTATTCGAAATGTTTGTCTTTCTTATAATTAGACTTAGTTAAAGAAAAAGGCATTGTCGTTAGCAGTCCCGTAAAGGAGCTGCTAACGACAATGCCTTTCATGGAATCCTTCCACTCTTTGATAAAGTGAGAAAGATTCGATATCCTGAAAAGGTAATCTTTGATTTTCATTTTAAGGTAGTTCCATTTTTAAATCAATATATACATTTTCTGGTGCCACTTATTTTATAGCCGCAATCGCAGCGATGGAATTCGAAACTAAAAGAAATGTTAATAGGATAGACGTTATAACGATACCAGCATTGAGTCTTGTAGCCCCGTGAAGAATTCTGGGAACTAGATGATTGAATATTTCTCAAACAAAGAATATCGTAGTCAGCCAAGCGAAATCCCGATCAACACAGCATAACTTTTAATCCATCCTTTTCCTTTAATCGACAGTAAAATAGTAAGTAACTTTACACTATTTTTGGACATCACAAACTAGGCGTAAAATAATCTTACATCCTGCTTTTCCACCGGGTTAAGGAAAAATCCCTTTTTTATATCGATTGGGAGTGCTTACAAGATATGGACTTCTACACATTTTGTTGTCTTCTTCGCTTTTTAAAAACTTCTTAAAGGTTTTTTAATGCTTGTTAAATTGGTTTTCCTTTTGCGTACTTTAAATAGGCAATATTGTTTGTTCTCCAGCTGAACTTTTTAAAAACTAAAATAATCTTTTGGCTGCGGTTGGTCATCTTACTTAGAATTTAATAGTGGGTAATCAGTGTAGCCTTTGCTATCTTTATCGTAAAATGTTGTGCGACCTGGTTCAATTAATTGTGCATCCGTTTTTAATCGTTCAACAAAATCTGGATTATTTAATGCCCATGCTCCTACAGAATCGACATCTGCAAGGTTTGCCTCGATGTCTGTATCAATCTTTTCAAAAGGATGGCCATTACCCCAAACGCAGTTACTTTACCTACCGAATACTCGTTAATTGGAGAACTAATCATATCCCCCATTATACTTCACACATAGTTTAAATGATTAATAGTTCATAAATCCTAAAGCCATCCCCTTATTTTAAAATTGAAAATAAATAAGGCCCTTCAATGATTTAGTTGCAATAATAATGCCAAATTCCTTTCTCCATTTCCTTATTAATTTCCCCTTGTAATTCAAGATAATCTAGATAACCAATAATTTCAGACATAATATTGAAAAACTGCTTTTCATACTTTTCTTTATATCGTAATTGGGCAATTCCACTTGCGGTTGAAATTCCGGATTTAATAATGCTTATGTATTTGTTGGCTTTTTCA
The DNA here is from genome assembly GCF_042886655.1 of Peribacillus sp. NPDC058002. Classification (NCBI taxonomy): domain Bacteria; kingdom Bacillati; phylum Bacillota; class Bacilli; order Caryophanales; family Bacillaceae; genus Peribacillus; species Peribacillus sp. NPDC058002. The sequence continues at coordinate 1,387 of NZ_JBHVQU010000462.1, forward strand.
TCAATCTCTTTTATTCTTTCTTTTAATAAATCAACAGGATTTTCTATGATCATACCGTGACCTGAAAAAACGAGTTCAACATTCAATGACGAACATTTCTCTAATGACTGCTTTTGATGGACCAAGGATTTTGTACGGATCCCATCATAATCTGGTTCAATGAAGGCATTGCTAGGAATATTTTCAATTAATAAATCTCCAGCAAATAGCCACTTACACTCTTTGTCATAAAAGGCAACCTGGTCTGGAGCGTGCCCTGGGATTTCCAAAATCTCAAAGCCAAAAATTTGTTTATTGGTAATTTCTTGGATTTCGCAATGGATTTTTTTATCCTCACCTAGAATAATAGGAT
>NZ_JBHVQU010000463.1:0-1700 GCF_042886655.1 Peribacillus sp. NPDC058002
GAAGTATCCTGTGTCATATCCTAGAGCGTTAAATGCATCCGGGGATTTATCTTTGTACTTCGCTTTGAACGCTGACACAAAATTCTGAATTTTCTTATCAGGGTCACCTGAAGAATAATGGTTCGTGATGAATGTGTTATTTAGAGCTTTTGCACCGGCAATTTCAACTAGCTTAGGAGAATCCCAGCCGTCGCCGCCCATGAATGGAACGTCAAGTCCAGTTTCACGTGCCTGCTTCACGATCAGGCCAGCTTCCTCATAGTAACCAGGAAGGAAAATGAAGTCAGGTTTTGCCGATTTCAAACGAGTCAATGTAGAACGGAAATCAGTATCCTTCGCAATGTAAGCTTCCTCAGCCACGATTTTTCCGCCATTTTTTTCGAATTGTTCTTTAAAGGCTGCTGCTAACCCTTTTGAATAATCACTTGCGCTGTCAATATAGATGGCTGCACTCTTCGCTTTGATTTCTTTAGTGGCGAAATTCGCAGCTACCGTCCCTTGGAACGGATCGATGAAGCTTGTCCGGAAAATATAATCGTTCAATTTATCCTTGCTGAAAGTGATTTCAGGGCTTGTACCAGATGGTGAGATGACCGGCACTTTATTATCTTGGGCAATCTGCACTTGGGCTATCGAGTTCGTGCTTGTCGCTGCACCGACGATCGCTGCAACCTTATCCTGTGATGTCAGCTTGATCGCTCCGCTTGTCGCTTCAGACGCTTCAGATTTATTATCGACTTTTATAAGTTTGATTTTTTTACCGTCAATGCCTTCTTTATTGATTTCTGCAGTCGCAAGCTCCAGGCCTTCTGCAATCGATTGTCCATACGAAGCTACGCCGCCAGATAATTCAAGGTTGACACCAATCTTGATCGTATCTCCATCCCCGCTTGTTTTTTCTGATGAACCAGAGCCGGAACAACCAGCCAGCACTCCTGCAGCAAGTGTAAGAGAAAGGAATGCACCTGCTAACTTTTTCTTTTTCATAAATAATCCCCCCATTTTGTAATCAAGCTCTGATGCATGAATATTTATTCAAGATGCTTCAGAAAAAATTGATTAGATGAAATGTTTCAAATTAAATTAATATTTCGAAAAATAGTTTACCGCATAATTTTCATTCCGTCTATACAATAATTGTGAGAAGATTTCGCTAAATAGGATATTTTTCACAGGTAGAACTATATCATTTTTATCTTCATATATTTTAAATATTGCGAAAATATGCTATATAATCAGAAAAAACTGATAATTTAATTATAGTGGTATTGTAAACTCTTTAATTATTGCTCAAAAAAATTTATTCATTTTCTTATTTTCTTCATCCTATTACTTACATTTTTACCAAAATACAAGTATATCGATAGGGAATTAAACCCAGTTTTTTCGTTGTTTTTTAGTCTTAATTCCTATATCAAAATTGAATAATACTATACTGGATGTATAAAATCATGCATGAATATCCCTTGCTTTCATTTCCCTGCATATTATGCATATCAATCAAAAAAACCGCCAAATGGCGTTTACGATAACCAAAATGGTTTGAGACAGTTGTTCTTTCTCAGTTAATACAGCTTATAATAAACTAAGGTTATCAGAATCTTATAAATAACAGAACATTCATTGTTCCGTTAAAGGGCCAGTTTAATTGAACAAGGGATTGGCATGACACCTTAATTAGTTCGCTATCTACAACACGC
>NZ_JBHVQU010000464.1:0-1696 GCF_042886655.1 Peribacillus sp. NPDC058002
TGCTCCCGCAGGAGTCTCGCACTTCCACTCCAATCAACCTTAAATAGTCTCGTTTCAAAAACAACAATCTTAACGAAAACAGCCTTTTTATTTGATCAACCAGCCGCCGTCAACCAATAAATCCGTCCCAGTCATATAGGAAGCCTCCGGCGAAGCAGCAAAGGTAATGACATTACTTATTTCCTCTGCTTTCCCCACTCTTTCCAGTGCCGTATTCCGTTGAATCGACTTTACGAATTTTTCATTTTGCAATCCATCCTCCGTTAAAGGCGTTTCAATGAATCCCGGTGATACGGAATTGACCCGGATGCCGGCTGCAGCGAGTTCCAATGCCAATGATTTCGTTAAACTGATGACCCCTGCTTTAGCAGAGCTGTAATGCGGGATGAATGCCCCTGCCTGATGCCCTGACAGTGAAGCCACATTCACGATTGCCCGATTGATGGCTTTATTTCCACTGCCCGCTCCTTCTTCCATCACTTTTCCCAAGTACTTGGAAACTAGAAAGACACTTTTCAAATTGACATGTTGAATCATATCCCAATCAGCTGCAGATGTATCCAAAAGCTTCGAGGACTTTGATCCACCTGCATTATTGATTAAAATGTGAAGGTCACAATATTGTTCCTTCACATACATGGCCAAATTCTTTACATCTTCCTCGACGGTAACATCTGCAGGGAAAATGGCGGCTACGGGAATCGTGTGCCGTGCATTGATTTCTGCAGCTGCTTCCTCCAGCTTTCCTTTCGTCCGCCCTACCAACAACACTTTTGCCCCTTCGTCCGACAGACGCATCGCTGTAGCTTTCCCAATACCGGAACCTGCACCTGTCACCACCGCCATTGACTGTGAAAACCTCATGCCCTTCACTCCTTATCCAGGTTTTGAACTACGTTTCCTGCCTTTTCAATTCGGCTTCGATCTTTCCATCCACCAACTCTGGGACAAGCCCCACCGACCCTTGTTGCGCCGCCAATTCCAAATCTGCGATCAAGCTGTGTTTGTTGAACAACTGTCCGACATATGATGATTTCAGGATATCAAAGGCATTTTCGACATTCGTACGATAAAGCGTTTTTGCTGCCTTTGCTGCATCGTTGAGTATGAACGTACCTTGTGATCCAGCAATCAGGCAATCTATCAAATGACCTGCACCGTAAAAGTCTTCCAGACTGAATTCACCTGAGTTTCCCGAACATACGATGATGATCGTTTCTGTTTTATGATGTTTTTTTATTTTTTCAGCAACAGACGGATTATTTAACAAAGATGCGATATAGACTTTTTTTGCAGCGGCTGAATTCCTCAGTGCTACCGTTCCATTAGTCGTTGACAATATTAAAGTTTTTCCAGGTACCAACTTACTCAATAGCGTCGGACTTGGATACATTAAATCATCAACCGGTTTTGCTTTTAGTTCCCCTGCCACTATGGAATCCCCATGGTCCAATTCCTGGCTTTTCACCAAGGCATCCACTGGATTCATGACAGGTATCACCTGGCGTGCCCCATCATGAAGTGCTGAAATAATCGTTGTGGTCGCTAATAACACATCCAGGATGACCGCAACTTTATCCCCCTCTTGGAGTTTTTCCCTATCTATTTCTTCTTTTTTTAGTAGCAAATGAATGTTTTGTATATATTCCATTTATTTAAACTTCCTTCGCAGCTACATTTGCAGCATGAGTGAGTA
>NZ_JBHVQU010000465.1:0-1678 GCF_042886655.1 Peribacillus sp. NPDC058002
GTAATGTTCGCTATCTATCACACATCAAAGCCCTATTCAGCTTGGCTTATTAATTTTTAGATATAGCACTCATTGAATTTAAAAGGACCATTCATCATTTGATGAATGGTCCTCTTTTGTAATGATCAAATCTTAACTTGGTTGATGCTGAATCTAAGGGAAAATCCCTCAGGTAATTTTGCATGTGTCAAAATCCGGGTTTCTTTCAAGCGTTTATCATTATAAGAGGAGACTTCCATCAATTCTTCATCCATATAAGCAGGATGGGTCATTATCTCCACGCTCGCCCCATCCGGTACCCTTCCCTTCAAGTTTTGAAAATAATCTTCAACCACCATATCTCCATAAAAATCATCCAGGAATACATCTGTAACGGTTTGAATCCCAGCCAGGTGCCTTCCGGCATTACGCACTGGCAATCCGTATTTATCAGACAGCTTTTTTATTACAGGTAGAAATGCTGTGATCCCGTGTACATGATGATGGCTGTCGAAATGAGTCGGAAATAAGCCAAATTCCAAGAATCTTTCGATTTGTGCTGACCACTCCCTCTCCAATTCCCTCAAGGAAATACCGGCAGGATCCCCATATATCAACGCTTGCTTTTTAAAAAAACCTGATTCATCAACTAAACTCGGAACATCACTCAATAAAGGTTTACCCCATGTCAGCACTAAGTGTATACCTACTTTCAACGAAGGGGTCTTCTTTGCGATTTCAATCGCATGCTCAGTTGCTTTCGCATTCATCATGATCGTCGCCGAATTGACAATCCCATATTTGTGGCTATCCAAAATCCCATAATTCACCGCTTTAGTTAACCCGAAATCATCTGCATTTACAAGGACTTCAATCATGATAAATTATCGTGCAACTCCTTTTTTTCAAAAAACTGCGGCAAATACTCTTTATGCGCCTCCAGCATTTCGTCTAAGATAAGTTTTGCAACCCGATCACTTGGAACGAGTGGATTGATCGTCATGGCAAGCAATGCAGTATCATAGTCGCCTGTAATTGCGGCTTCGATGGCTACCCTTTCAAAGGATTTGATTTGCTGAATTAAACCGCGGACTGCGACAGGAAGCTCACCTACATTGATAGGCTTAGGACCATCCTTGGTTATCACGCAACTGGTTTCAATCGCCGAGCCATAGGGGATGCCTTCAATCGCACCATGGTTTACGGTATTTACCGCTTGAATATCTCGCTTATCGGTATGCATCGAGCAAATCAACCGCACAGCAGCATCACTGTAGTACGCACCTCCGCGCTCTTCAAGCTGCGGCGGCTTGATGGCCAGATCCTTGTCTTTGTATAGCTCAAATAAACCTGTTTCAAGTCTTTGAACGACCTCTGCACGTGTTTCCCCTTTTTCTGCATCCTTCAATTCCTGGGCTAGTACATCTCCCGTTTTATAATAGTAGTTGTGGTATGGACACGGAAACAGGTTTAACGCTCTTAGGAATTCCGGTTCCCAGCCCATTGCATGGATATTCTTCATCGTGACAGCATTAGATGGATCTGTAATCAAATGGATGATTTGATCTTTGACACTCTCGCCATCAACGAATACATCCAAGCCGTAAACCATATGGTTCAAGCCAGCAAAGTCGATCCGGACTCTTGATGGCTCTACATCCATTAAATCCGCAACACCTCGTTCCATACCAATCCGCAC
>NZ_JBHVQU010000466.1:0-1676 GCF_042886655.1 Peribacillus sp. NPDC058002
ATTTATTAGGGGGACTCCCATAAAACACCCATTCCCTATAAACTCCGTTGCGGGATGGCCACTAGTCAATTCATGTTCCCTCAAATTCGGGATAACGAGAGGTTCCAAACCATTCTCAACAACTAATTTGCAATAAACCATATTATAAGGAAGGATGTCACCTTCACAAATCAACTTTGCATTTCTATTGAAGGATTTGATCATAAAACTCTGGATGGGATTCAATATAGAAAGGAAGAATGTATTGACCTCAATGGTTTGGGCTAATAGTGCTAATACTTCTTTAGCGATAGAATCGAAATTTTTATAATAGTTGATATCTTGCTGAATCATTCTCAGGCTCCTCTTTTATCTATAGTCTTTTTAGTTTTCCGGATGTTATTTTCATATTGAACGACAAAGACACAAAAGCGGAATCTGAATACCGTGACAGTAGTCCGGATTTCCACTAAACTCAATTAAGGGGTTGGATTCGTTTTATCGATGAATCATGTAAATGAAAAAGTTAAAAAATTGACCTTTACTTTATTTTCGGCATTTTTTTACTATCATTAAATTTTCTTTCGCCGGATTATCAACCAGCTAAATTTCTGTATCCGTTTCTGGATTTACGGGATGGGTATCACTTCATGATCCATAAAGCCTAAGGCAATGATCAGTCTATTTATCATGCATTATACTGTAATTGAAATGGGAAGAGTACCTTTGATGTGCATGCTTCGTATGCTTTTCTAATTTGCCCTGGAGCGTTCGAATGTAAAGCTACTTGTGAGGGTAAATGAATTTTGATAAAACGGATGTATCGCGCTCATTTATAAAAAAAATTTGGGGAGGATAAAAGCAAGCAATAAAGTACATATTGGGTAATTCAAAAGGGGATCATTATGGGAAAATTAGAAAGTATATATCCTATTGCTATAGAGAATACAAAGGAAAAAATAATCCAGGATATGGATTTTTATTTAGAGAATCAAGAGACGCTGCCTTCTTATTCAGCTTATATATCAGACAGGACTACTTTTATTGAGCAAATTTGGATAAATGTTTGGCTAAATAAAGCATCAAACGATGTGCCAAGAAAGGAAAAAAAGGCGTTTTTAAGCGAAAGGGGATTTGTAACGGAAGGCTCAGATCATAAACTGATCAATAGCATGTTCCGGAACGAATTAAAGAAGTATCGCCCGTTTGATGGCTTAACGTGGATTAAAAAAAACTTTGCTGATAATCAAGAAGATTGGGAGAAGAGATATAAAAATGCAAGGGAAAAATTCTTTAGGCGACAAGAAGAACAGCGGCTTGCCAAGCAGCGCTGGAAGATACGCGCAAGATTGCAAGAAGAGGCCAATGGCTTTTTTGAAAGTAACTCACTTTTTTTATATTTACATGTCAGGTATTATATTGCTGGAATTTTGGCAAAAGATCTTAAGAATAAGCCTAAATTCCAATATGTCGATCCATACATGCTTGAAGAACAGTTGGTTGAAGAGGGAGGCTTTCAAGCTGCCGAATACCTAATGGTCACTGATTTTTTTGAAGAACTGACAGGCGATATTCACTCATTGATCGGTTGGGGAAGGAACCGTTATGAATATGAAAATTACTTCTATAGGTATGAAAGATTAGTTTCGGATTTCATAATGGAATTAGCCCCTGGCAAATACTTGCAACATCTATCT
>NZ_JBHVQU010000467.1:0-1659 GCF_042886655.1 Peribacillus sp. NPDC058002
TCTAGCACTTTTTCAAGTGGTGGAAACCAATCTTCTTCATCTAAGCAGCTTGCCCATTGTTGTAACAAAAGTGTCTTTACATCCATTTTCCATTCCCCCCAATTTAATCCCTTTGCTCAAAATTCATTTGCGGCGTGTTGTAGATAGCTAACTGATTAAGGTATCATGCCAATCCCTTGTTCAATTATACTAGCTCTTTAACGGAACAATGAACATTCTTCCGTTTGGAAAATTCTGATAAATTTAGTTTATCATAAATTATGATAACTGAGAAAGATCAACTGTCTAAAACCATTTTGGTTATTCTAAGGCCATTAAACTCACTCGCTCTCAGTAATTATAGTTCACCACCGAAATTGTTTATATGGCTTATAACAAATACATAGATGAACATGATCGATTAATCGAAGAGCAAAAGATAAAATGTGTATCCGTTATCTGGGTATAGTTTAACTTAAAGTGCTTTTTTATGAATATTCCCGAAAATACAGCAGATAGTAATAGGGTATCTAATTTAAAGGAGTGACTAACATGAAGTACACATTTTTAACAAGCGCCTTGATTGCTCTATTCCTAACTGGCTGCGGAACAAATGATAATAATAATGATGGAAAAAATGTTGGAATGAATAATCGAAGCAATCAAAATGACAATACCCTGAATGTAAATGACAGAAACGGCGACAACGATCACAATGCAAGGCAATTAAACAATGATGACAATGATAATAAAATGCGCGTGGCTGATGAAGTAGCAAAAAGTCATTAGGACATGGATGATGTAAAGGGTGCCTCTGTCATTGTTACAGATAATAACGCATATGTCGCCGTCAATCTGACAAATGACAAGAACCTGACAAATGACTTAGAAAAGAAAATTGTTGATCAAGTAAAAAAACATGATCAAGGTGCAGACAACGTTTATGTCTCTGCAAATCCAGACTTTGTTAAAAGTATGAAGGGATATGTCAACGATATTCAAAATGGAAAGCCGATTAGCGGACTATTTAATGAGTTTGGAGATATGGCACAAAGAATGTTCCCGGATGCCAAATAGAAGAGGGTAAAATTCTTGTTTATAGAGAAAGCGACTTGCGATCATACAGCATAGGTAGCCAGGGATGTTTCTCGCTTGTAACGGTAATGTAAGATGCCACAATCCAGAAGAGAATGTAATTAATAAGAAGAGGCAAACACCGGTAGTAAGGTTTAGAGGTTGAAGCTTACGATATATTAAAGGCCATTCCATCCATGATAAAACCCCTTGGTCTATACACGCTGTTACTTGACGAATTATTCTTTTAAATTAGCTAAAGGATCCTCTTGTTCATTATCATCAAGAGGATCCTTTAGCTGTTTCATTTATTTTTATCCGTATTTCGAACATAGGTTGGAATCTCATTGTCGGGACTTCGAGGTACATATAATGAACCGCCGAAAATGGCAGTCCTTTAGATAGACAAACATGAAAAAGTTAGTGATTATTGCAGTAGTAGCATCAATTGTTGGTTTATGTGGAGCTAGTCAGGCTGATTACAAAGATATATCTGATCCGGGCGGTGGACCACGTCAAATGAGGTAAGTTTATATAATAGAAGAAAAATTAAAAAAGGCATTCACAAAGACTGCCATGATTGGGATATAACATATGTATTATTTG
>NZ_JBHVQU010000468.1:0-1648 GCF_042886655.1 Peribacillus sp. NPDC058002
AAATCAACCACACCTCACTACTTGGTAAATAGCAACAAAGTATGCGAAAACAGCCAAGAAGAAAGACCTAATATTTACTAAAGCAGTGAATACCATTGCTTTTAGGGGATTAATTGTCGGAATAATCAAAAAAATAGTCATTCCCCTGAGTATAACGGTTAGGTTTATTCAATGATTCATGATGTAAGAAATCCATTAAAGAAGTTATGGCTTTTGGAAAATGAATCTGTATCAAAAAAGTTAAGAAACTTTTTCTCAATGACTCATCATGATGAACCAGGCAGAGGTAGTGTACTAGAAGCAGAGTATCCCAAAAGAAGGAGATGGTAAAATGTTTTCGCCATTAACCCCAATGGATTGGAAGCGCAGGGCCGTAAAATATTATCCCCATAAAGTGGCAGTCATCGATGAAGAGAAAGAGTTTACATACAAGGAATTCGGGCAGCGGACAGATCAACTTTCCAAAGCACTGTATTCTTCGGGAATTGAAAAAGGCGACCATATTGCAGTAATGTTGCCAAATACGCATTATATGTTGGAATGTTTTTATGGCATTTGTCAAATGGGAGCGGTAATGGTTCCGTTGAATTATAGACTGGCTGCAGAGGATTTGGAATATATCATCAAGCATAGCGATTCAAAAATGTTGATAGTCGATGAGGAATTCACCGCTCCGATCGAAAAGATCATTACTAGACTTTCATTGGAAAAAATCATTATCGTGCCTGTTGACGGACATGAAACCACTTTACCTGGAATAGACTATGAGAATTTCATTTTGCATGCAATTGATGAAGCACTGCCAGAGGTTATAATCGATGAAAATCAACTTTTGACTATAAATTATACGAGTGGAACGACTTCAAAACCAAAAGGGGTAATGTTAACCCATCGCGGGAATTACATGAACGCCGCTAATTTCATTTATCACCTTGGAGTGAATCATGACGATGTATACTTACATACCCTGCCAATGTTTCACGCTAATGGCTGGGGAGGTGTATGGTCGGTAACGGCTACAGGCGGGACTCATGTATGTTTAAGGAAAGTCGATCCCCCTCTTATCCTCAAATTATTCGCCCATCATAATATTACATTATTATGTGGGGCACCGACTGTCGTCAATATGCTAGTGAATGAACCTAAAGCAAAAGAAACAAATATCAAAGTTCGCCCAAGGATGGCAACAGCAGGTGCACCTCCAGCAGCAGCGCTTATACAAAAGGCACAAGAAATCCTTGGTTTGAATATGATTCACGTATATGGGTTAACAGAAACTTCCCCTTTCATCCTATATAACGAGTGGAAGGATGAGTTTGAAGCTAAATCGGCGGACGAACAAGCAATAATAAAGGCAAGACAAGGGATTGAATTGGTTTTCAATGGGGAAACGATGGTAGTCAATCAAGATGGGAAAGAAGTCGTTTGGGATGGAAAGGAACTGGGGGAAATCATTACCCGTGGCAATGTTGTAATGGAAGGATATTATAAGGATCCGGAAAAAACGGCCGAAGCAATTAGGGATGGCTGGTTTCATACAGGAGATCTGGCAGTGACCTATCCTGATGGATATATTGAAATACAGGACAGGGCTAAGGATTTAATCATTTCCGGGGGAGAAAATATTTCTTCAACAGAGGTGGAAGGG
>NZ_JBHVQU010000469.1:0-1641 GCF_042886655.1 Peribacillus sp. NPDC058002
GATATGAACTGTTTAAGGGGGGGAAATATGAACCAAAGTGTAATTAAAGCACTCAAGTTGCTTGATTTTTTTTTAGAAGAAAAAAAAGAATTAACACTCAGTGAAATAGCAACAAAATCTGATATGCCAAAGCCATCAGCCTATCGATTCCTTACCTCTCTGGAGGTATGTGGTTTTTTGGTAAAGACAAAGAATACCGAACAAGATGTTCGCTACCGTTTGGGTCTAAAACTGCTTGAATTAGGAAACATAGTCTCAGAACAATTAGATTTACGTACCATTGCTTTACCCTGGATGAGAGAACTTTGTGCTGACATTAATGAAGCTGTACATCTGGTTATACTCGATGGAGATGAAGCTGTATACATCGAAAAAGTAGAAAGCAGCCAAGCGATACGGCTGCATACAAGGGTTGGGAAGCGTTCTGAGTTATATATCGGTTCCGGTCCAAAATTGTTGCTTGCTTATTTGCCCGAGACAGATCGGGAAGCTCTTCTGGAAAAAATGACTTTTACTAAATTCACGCCGTATACAATTAAAAATAAAGAAATTCTGTATAAGGAAATTGAACAAATACGGTGTAATGGATATTCCATTAGTAAGGGTGAGCAGGATGAAGAAACAATAGGTATTTCCTATCCTGTACTTGACTATACGGATAAGGTTGTCGCTGCGCTTACTGTAAGTGGTCCGAATACGAGAATGCAGGAGAAAGTTGAAGAAACTATCCGTAAGAAAACAAAAGAAACTGCCAGTCATATTTCTCATGAACTAGGATATATAGAAACGGACGTTCTATAGAACAGGATATACTAACCGCTGTTATCTAGAAAAAGTTTTTTATACGGTGGAAATGACATTAGTTTCATGCTAAAAACGATCGTTTATGATGAGCTTTTAGCATACACGAAAATAAAGCTGTTAAATCATCTGACCCAAAATTTTATTACAATGCGTCTTTGTCAGAAAAGGTATTTAATTTAACATTAAAATCTCAAGATTTCACACAGAATATGTTAGAGGTTAATGAAGAAAATTATTGAAGTTGCTAGAGTGAGGAATCCAAATGTGTTGGATGAAAATATAAATGAAATATAAGTGAATATTATATTGCTGATAGTGTCATTTACGATGATGAATCTAATTTTTGTCGATAAAATGTATGATTTTGCATTCAACAAACCATCCTACCTAGCAAAAATAAAACGAGATTTCTCCGCATAGTTGATTTCAATACGTTGACTAAGTAGGTCCAAAGAAAAAACTTGGCTTTAAATACGTTACTAAGTTTAAGTATTAAGTACATCCAAATACCGGTTTCAAACATTTAGTAATAGAGAAACGAATTTAGGCTTTATTAAAAAGCAAAAAATAAACAACCAATGGATCATTGGTTGTTTATTAAACCTATCTGTATTGGTAATACGTCAGCTTTTATTTTATGTGACGAACAGAATGATTTACCTTTTCTCTGTTATTCTTCCTTGCTTGCTGCCATATTCACGTTCGGTTCGACATTCTCCTGACTGATGGTGGTAAATGGTAAATTTCTCTTTATCCTGATTTGCATTTCCTGCTCAGTTACTTCCTGTTTGGAGCGGGCCGTTTCCAGATCGTAAGCTTGGTCAGCTCGTGCTTTGG
>NZ_JBHVQU010000470.1:0-1638 GCF_042886655.1 Peribacillus sp. NPDC058002
CAATGGAGACACCCCGTAGGTACAATGGCTCCGAGGGCGGACCGCCTGCAGAAAGCGAAAATTAACGGACAAATTAAACTGTAAACACACTCAATCATAGTTGGGTTTATTTATAATCTGGAAGAGAAGCTAAAGCATTAGGTTTCTCTTTTTTTGTATGGAAAATATTAGAAAAAAAGCTTATTGGCTTTGGCATATGCCCTTCCATAACTGAAAAGTTAAACATTACATCACCTAAGTAAACCACAATATCATTCAATTTATATAAGAAAAAGGGAATGAAATTATTAAATTTTGACCATTAACGAATTCGGAGGAAGTCTAGCCGAGCTCTATTTAATTGGGATTTTGCTCGGAGTGGCTGGTGCAAGTTTTGCTGCAGCGCTTCCTATGGCTAGTCGCTGGTATCCCCCGCATTTGCAGTTTTATAAAAATATAGATGGCCCGCTGCTCTGGATAGTCTCTTAGACTATCCATTTTTTCTTTCCGGAGCGTTAAACTAAATTCCACTGACGGAATAATTGATAAATATTTCCAAAACAAATATAATTTTCAGTAAAGGAATACCTCTATTAAACGAAGTGAATATAAACGATTTCAATGGTGCACAAATGAAAAAAGTTATTGGGGAAGGGTTGGCATTTTTATGAACAAATTATCTGTTGGCGTTTTTACCTTTATGCTGTATTTTGTTCCTTTATCAAGTACTTCACCTGGATCAGGTGAAGTAAAACCAGATTACAAGCTTTATGTAATGGCTCCATTGGGCGAAATAACAGATTGGGAGGCATTTGAGGCACAGCTAACTCAGTTGAAGGAAAATGGAGTTTATGCAATAACGACAGATATTTGGTGGGGATTAGTCGAGAGTAAAAAAGATAATCAGTTTGATTGGTCCTATTATAAAAAATATGCGGAAACTGTGAAAGCTTCCGGTTTAAAATGGGTGCCCATTTTGTCTACACATCAATGCGGCGGTAATGTGGGGGATGATTGTAACTATTCCATCCCGAGTTGGCTCTGGAATAAAGACACTCTAGAAAACATGGCATTCAAGAGTGAAAGTGGTTTCTGGAATAAGGAGGTACTTGCTCCTTGGTGGGAAGGTACAGCCGATCAGTACAACGAATTGTATAAATCCTTTGCAGAGAACTTTGCTGATAAGAAGGGTTTAATAGCTAAAATATATTTAAGTGCAGGACCAGCTGGGGAACTACGATATCCCTCCTATCAAAATGCTGATGGCTGGGATTATCCTGAAAGGGGACAGCTTCAAGTTTATACAGAAGGTGCGAAACGGGACTTCAGGCTTACCATGAGGGAAAAATATTCAAAGATAAAAAAATTAAATGCTGCGTGGGGCAAAACGTATAAAAACTGGAATGAGATACAGCCGCCAGGAAACGGGGATGAATTTTTCACCAGGGGCGGAGCAATCGATACACAATTTGGATACGACTTTATGCAGTGGTATCAAGGAGCACTCGAAAAGCATCTTGCAAAAATCTCTAAATTCGCCCATAAACATTTTGATGAAGTCTTTGGCGTGCCAATTGGAGCTAAAATCTCAGGAGTACATTGGAAAATGAATGATCCAGTATTGCCGCATTCTGCAGAGTATAGTGCAGGGTACTATAA
>NZ_JBHVQU010000471.1:0-1636 GCF_042886655.1 Peribacillus sp. NPDC058002
CAGCTCAATCGCAATGGGTTTAATTTCCTTCTCGGCAAATTCCTTAACCATTTCCTTAATCATCTGCTGTTCTTTTGTAAGTGAAAAATCCATATATTCATTCCCCTTTCAATCGAGACCGACTAGTTGGTCTGTACAAATCAAGTTAATTGTTTAATCGACTGCAACTTTGTTCTTCAGTAGAAATGGCTGGGTGATTTCCGCATCTTTTTGTTCATCTGTCAATAAGGCATTCAGAATTAAATCTACGTAAATATCACCGATTTCATCAATCGTTTTTCCACCGTCCCTTTTGTACCATTTGTAGGACCAGTTGACCATGCCCAGAATTGACATTCCGGTAATTTCCACAGGCAATTCGCTGCGGAATACTCCCTTGTCAATGCCTTCTTTGATAACGGAAAAAATGATTTCTTTATATAATTGACGCTTTTTTTTGATTGCTTCAACATAAGGTGGTTTTAAGTAAATGCTTTCTTGATAGAAAACTGAGATGTGTGGTTTATAGAGGTCAAAAACTTTAACGAATGATTGAATGATCTTTTGCATTTTTTCTGTTGGATGGGTACTTTCTGAAATGGCTTCCTGTGCTTTTATTAAAACATATGAAATAAAGTAATCATGAATGACAAATAGGAGTTCATCCTTGGAAGAGAAATGGTGGTAAAACCCCCCTTTGCTAGTTCCGCATGCCTTAACGATTTCGTTGACGGAGACACCATGAAAACCATGCTGATCGAAGAGCGCCAACGATGTTTCAATTATTTTCTCTTTTAACTCCGTAAGACTGCACCTCCCTTGTATCCGCTTACATTTAATCCAGAATAAAGAGATTTATTATGTATAAACTGGATTTATTTAAATTTTACCAAATATTTAAAAATTGTCAATTTTTAAATATAAACAAAAAACAGCCCTCAATACCAAGAGCTGTCAACCTACTTTATGCTTGAATATGACTCATTCCATACTAACCCTTATTGCCATTCACTATTTATTTTTTCCCTTGACCGGTTTAACTTGAGCTTTTACAAGCTGCCATCCATGGTTATACTTCCATACTGATTTGATTTCCATTATCGAATCACGTTCATCGAACCCTTTTACATGTTGGACTCCCACAAGCGCTTTCCCTTTTCCAAAAACGTGCTTTAGGTTTAATGAAGAGTATGGATCAACCAAAAGCTCTGTCGGTTCATTTAGTTTTCCATTTAGATAAATGCCCATTTCATCATAAGGTTGTCTTCTGGAACTGACATCTATCACCACAGGCTTTTGACCTTCAATAATGACTTCCGCTTTGTATCCGTCAAGAAATTGGGCCATTACAGGAACGGATGGAGGGATTTCCAGTTCCTTCACTTTTCCATCCTTGAACGTATAGGCGTAACTGGTTATCAACCGCTCTCTACCTTCCATCAAAACCGTGACCAATACATCCTGGACCCCATCATTATTCAAGTCGGCAACCTTGAGATCTGGATTATATCCAGCTTTAAGCGGGACGCTGATTGTACGGCGATTGCTTTCCACACTTAACTCGATTTTCTTCAGAAACTTGCTTCCTTCTTCATATGGCATGCCCTGAACCTGGATGATGTCTATTTTCTGGTCACCTGTTACATCTCTTTTAGTT
>NZ_JBHVQU010000472.1:0-1629 GCF_042886655.1 Peribacillus sp. NPDC058002
CGGAGAAGAAGATTGACTTCTCAAGAAATCAAACAAATCGCAGGTCGAGCGGGTAGAAAAGGAATTTATGACACGGGAAAGGTAGCATTTACAGCAGAGATCAAAATCATGAATAAGTTGCTGGAACAAGTAGATGAACCAGTTCAAACCTTCACTATCGCCCCAACCTCTGCTGTGTTTGAACGTTTTCAAAAATATTACCGGAACCTAGGGACATTTTTCGAAATGTGGGAGAGGTTTGAGCCTCCTAAAGGCACGAAAAAGGCATCTCTATCGGAAGAAAGGGAGCTTTACGAACTTATAAGGGATACTGAAATCGAAGCGCGTTTCTCTTTAATGGATTTATATGGTTTCTTGCATATTCCTTTTTCGGCAAAAGAACCAACTTTGATCAGACAGTGGCTGGAAACGGTCGAAGCGATTGCCGAGAACAGTGACCTTCCTGAACCGATCATCAAGACTAGAAATCTGGAGGAATTGGAGCTATCTTACAAAGCGATAGGTCTTCATTTACTATTTTTATATCGGATGGGTAAGCGGACGGAAGCCGTTTATTGGGAGCGTAGCCGTGAAGAAATCAGTGATGGCGTTCATGATCAGTTAAAAGACGAAATGTTGAATTATCAAAAAAAATGCAAGCGCTGTGGAAAAAGGCTTCCGGATGACTCGCGTTTTCATATATGTGATGCTTGTTATCATAAAGGACTTAGAAAGACGCACAGATACAATTAACCGAATTGTTTTGATAGTAATAACCCGAATGCCGCATTCGGGTTATTAGCAGTTGTATAAATCACTTTGTCGTTTGTTTTGATTTAGCTATGAGTGCTGCTTGCAGCTTCATTCGTTTATCAGCTTTCTTATCATGCACCACTAAGATTGCATGAATTAAACCAGGGACATAGAAAAATAGTGTGAGTACCAGATTAATCACTGCCTGGATGGGTTTACCTGCTAATAATACGGCTAATGGAGGGAAAAGAATCGCAATTAAATAAAGAATGGTGAACACTCCCCAATATATTGATTTTTATCTGACGATTACGGTTTACTTTTTTCTTTTGGCTGTTTTCGCATACTTTGTTGCTATTTACCAAGTGAAGCGGTGTGGTTGATTTTCCCTACAGATGCTCGCTATCCGCGGGGCGGGAGGTAAGCCTCCTCGGCGTAAACGCCTGTGGGGTCTCACCTGTCCCGCTGCTCCCGCAGGAGTCTCGCACTTGCGCTCCAATCAACCTTAAATCGTTTAGTTTTTAAAAACAACAAGCTTTACGAAAAGAGCCTTTCCTTTTAATGATTTTTTTATTCTAAAACAAATGCTTTACTTGAGTCGAGAAGTAATTAGGTTACTGAAGTTCAATTTTCCTGATGTTGTCTCTTGCTAGCGCCTTGATAAATATATGCTCAAGAGCCGGATTCATACCAACTGAGCATTCTGATACTAAAAAGCAGTCTTTTGACTCCCGATGATGTCAGGAGGACTATGGCTAATCATAGTTTTTGCTTATTGCGGCAGTGTAACGCCGGTTTTTTGTGTTAGAATAATCAGAATACTGTCTGTGGAAAGCGGGAGATTCATGAAAAAAAAGATAGGCTGTTTGCATGCACACCATACAAATATAGAATACA
>NZ_JBHVQU010000473.1:0-1620 GCF_042886655.1 Peribacillus sp. NPDC058002
GCATACCCGCAACTACAACCAGATAGGTGTAGCTCATTTCCTTTTTTGTCTATAAGGATGAGATCACTATCGAGCAAAAGATTGTCTTTATTAATTTCTTTAACAATTTTTGCAATTTTAAAACGGTCAAAATGATCTTTAACTGCTTCGTATAATGCAATACTTTTATAGGTAATACCGCGGTCTTCACCGTAATCTTTTATGACGAATACTTCCCGATTGTATGGTTTCTTATATAGATTGTACTTTTGGTAAGTGACATCATTAATTTTATAAATTAGTGGACTATTACTTTCCAGTTTTTGATTAAACATTATACCCCTCCTAAATAGTTAGTTTATTAATTTTATTAGGAGAAAAAGAGATTAGTACAAAGAACGTGTTAAGAGAGCAAAATTTTTTCATTTTTGATTCTCGTTTAATTAATATGGATGGAGCCGGTAGGAGGAAGTGAAATGGTGAAGTCAAATTAAAAGGCACCAAAATAGGTGCTTCCTAGTTATATATCTTCTTAAAGTAATGAACAAACATAATGTTCATGATAATTTCGACTATAGCATTAATGCTTGCATCGATAATATTAGTTTCCTCAAGTGAATGATAAGGGGCAAATAAGACAATATAAATAGAGCCAAGGATAGTTAAAAGTATGGTCCATAAGCTGTTACGTATAAATAGTGGAATCATTAAGCCAAAAAAGGGCAAGAAGAAATCTAATTCCTTCCTAATTCTCTTCTTATAAATACCGACTAAAAGATAGATTGCAATCACATTGATAATAATAAATAAAATTAGATCAATAACATCATATCCATTCATAGATGAAGGGTTATAAACTCCAGGCAGTGAAAACACTGTAAGAGCAACCAGTACCCAAAAAGTTATACTGTATCTTTTCTTTTGTTTGCCAGTTATTGTTCCTTCCTGTAAAGCTATTACGAGTTTGTTAATATTCCAAATAAACATAGTTGTCTCCTTTTGTAGATTATCAGACTATTTATAGAGCTGGGTCTACGTAAAAACCATCTTTATTAAAATCCCCTTTCCATACTCATTACATCCTTCGAAACATAAAAAAACCCGGATAATTCAAATTTATACTATTGCTCTTTTTTATTAACTGGAGTGGAGTAGTTTTGTTCACTCTTTTTTTTCATATAATTTTTCCCCCACTCTCCCATAATGTCCAGTACTGGGATGATGCTTTTCCCTTGTGGTGTTAGCGAGTATTCTACTTTAGGAGGAACTTCTTTATACACTTCTCTGTGAACGATACCATCCTCTTCCAATTCTCTCAGCTGTCTTGTCAATATTCCTTTTGAAATGCCCGGTAACAACCTTTGAAGTTCGTTAAATCTTCTTGTTTGTCGACTTGGCTACCATAAAATAATAATTTTCCATCTTCCGGCCAATACATTTTGAGTAAGTGTCAAAGAGCATACCTCTTCTTGTTCTTCAGGAGGGGGTTCTCCTTGAAAATTAAATCGAGCCATTGACTGTAATTTCCCTCTCTCTCTTAATGGTCCTATTTTTGTGACTATGTCATAAAAAAATGCCTACTTTTATTATTGTGACCGTGGATATAGTATCTACCTGTACTTAATAATTCAACAAGTATAC
>NZ_JBHVQU010000474.1:0-1608 GCF_042886655.1 Peribacillus sp. NPDC058002
GAGTCAGCCTTCACACGTGCAGTTAATGGAGGTACGGGTGAAGCCAAAACGGGCGGTAATTATGCCTCGAGCCTGAAAGCCCAAGAAGTATCCGAAAAGATGGGCTATGCCCAAGTTCTTTGGTTAGACGGAGTAGAGAAAAAGTATATCGAAGAAGTTGGAAGCATGAATGTTTTCTTCAAAATTAATGGTGAAATTATCACTCCTGCTTTAAATGGAAGTATCCTTCCGGGTATTACTCGTGATTCCATTATCGAATTGCTGAAACATTGGGGCCTTCCCGTGTCGGAAAGACGCATTTCGATGGAAGAAGTCCATGAAGCCTATAAATTAGGTCAATTGGAAGAGGCTTTTGGAACGGGTACAGCCGCGGTCATTTCACCAATTGGTGAATTTTTGTGGAATGGTGAAGAAATGATTGTTCAAAGCGGGGAAACTGGAGAACTTTCTAGAAAGCTTTATGATACACTGACAGGTGTGCAAACAGGTAAAGTCGCAGACGAGTTGAACTGGACTGCGAAAGTTGAAGAAAAAGTAACTCAATAATACTTAAACAAAAAAAACCTTCTTTGAAGGTTTTTTTTGTTTTCACATAATCATTTTGTTTCTTATGGCAACCGCGACGGCCTCTGTCCGATGATTCACTCCCAATTTCCTGATAGCAGAAGAAATATGATCTCTGACGGTAAATTCACTAACGCTCATTATTGGTGCCATTTGCTTTAATCCCATTCCATTGGCTAAATATTGAAGGACCTCCACTTCACGTTTGCTTAGAAGGTAAGTGGGAGGGGCGGAATCCATTGTTGAACCGACAGCCAGTTTTAAATAATGGGAAAGCTTATTTAAATCATTCTTGGTAATTGGCTCGTTAGCGTGAATGGGGTCGACTAAAACTAAACCGATGGCCAAGTCATTCACAATTATCGGAATGATTGCCAATGATGAGATGGAAAATCTTTTAACGTATTTTGCAGGGATGGAGGATTTTGCATGCTGTATGGTTAAGTACATGGGTTTGTTATGGATGACTGCTTGGTGGATGGGGTATATATCATGAATATTTTCTCTAACATTATGTAATGAAAAGGTATCTTCACTTGTACATGCACATATTCCTTCACCCATTCCCGTTAAACATGAATAACTGAATAAAGATGCTCGTTGAAATGAAAAAAAATCCACACAGCCTTTTACAATCATTTGTGATTTATCTGCCATATCTTTTTGTTGGGATATCTTTCTTACATGATTCAACAGAGTTTCCTCAAGCATTCGACTTTATTCCTCCCTACATTTTCAGTGCTAGGATAAACGCTACTAATATCTTACAATATAATGAAAACTCTTACAAATTTTAAAAATCCAGAGATTCAAAAGTTCAAAGTTCATAATTTCAAGGAGGCATTACCATGAAAAGAATGAATTTAACGACCACCAGCCGGAGTTTTAAAGAAGATTCCCTACCATTTAAACTTTATCAAAAGGCAAAGAAATTCGGTATATGGAATCCTCGTGACATTGATTTCAACCAGGATAAAGAAGATTGGAAGTCATTTACTGATATTGAAAGGCAAGTGTTCTTAAGGAGCATTTCCCTTTTTCTGG
>NZ_JBHVQU010000475.1:0-1586 GCF_042886655.1 Peribacillus sp. NPDC058002
ACTTCACTGACTCTGAATAAGATTTTTCATTTTTCAAAGTTACCACCCCTGACCCTTTTTATTATTATATGGATTTGAGTGGATAAAATCAACTGAAAATTTTAAAAATTTAAACATTAGTAGAAAATGTGTCGTTTAGATGACGAAAAAGCCACTATATAAAAGAATTCTTAATTTTTTGTGAACTTCCTTTTTATGTTTAAGGGTTGTGCTATTATAGTGAGGAATTTAACATACATTTGCTATCCCCCTTCACTCTTCTTGGATAATGGGGAATGGAAGGGTACAAGCAATCAAGGGTATAAGCTTCGAAAAAGTAAAAGCGGTGTTTAGCAATGAGGAAGAGGTGGATTAAAATGAAGGAAAATAATCAGGGAATTATTGAGGAATTTGAAATTACGCCACATACACTAATGGTTTCACCAATCAATTACGGCAGTAAAATATATTCCCGTATCGTTGAAATGGAGGACGAGTTCATCTCCCCGTTTAAGCCCATGGAAATAATAAAGAAAAGCTGTGAGTTCTTCGGATCAAGCTATGAAGGACGCAAGAAAGGCACGAAACAGCTCATAAACATCACACATAAAGCACCGATCGCGATTGATCCGACCAGTTCGATTTTCTTCTTTCCGACTACATCTCCGTTGCGTCCTCAATGCATCTGGCTATCACATGAGCATGTGGCAACCTATGATCGCCTGGATTCCAAACATACAACCATCACATTCAGGAATAGACAAACCATCGATATAGCAGTATCATGCAGTTCTTTCGAAAACCAGCTGCACCGGACATCTTTTTTAAAAACGAAATTGATCCAGAGAATTGAGGAGACAAAGAGGAAATCCTTCTATCTGTTTTCCGATCCAAATGGGGCAAAGCCTTCAGAGGTTATGTCAAAGTATGTACCGCGTTAGAGGGTTTCAGGGATAACCATAAAAGAATGTAAATGGGATTCATTCAAAATTAAAGCAAGCCCTTCTTATTAAAGAAGGGCCCCGGAATTAATCCTCAAATAATTCATCCATTAAATCGTCAATCTCTTTTCTTAACTGCTTAGTGCCTTCTTTGGAAATGGTGATCGTATTACCATTGATAATCAGCATATCTCCTACTTTTGCTCCTTTGGGAAGGGCGCTTTTAGGAAAATCCTTTATGTCGCCGCCTTCGATTTCAACGACAGCGATCTTTCCCTCGAAGCGATCGATAATTCCTTGTATCATTTATTTCACCGTCTTTACAGTAATTTTCTGACCTGTAGAAGTAAAAATAATGTTACCTGATTTATCTGTGCGATAAGTTTTGGCTTTCACTGAATTCAACCGTTTTACAACAGTAGAAGTAGGGTGCCCATATCCATTTTTCCCTACACTGATTACAGCGTATTTCGGTTTTGCTTTGTTAATGAAAGCTGAACTTGTTGATGTTTTTGCACCATGATGGCCGACTTTGAGTACATCCACACTTGGTACCAGTTTTTTAGCCAGCATGTCTGACTCTGCTTTTACTTCAGCATCACCTGTAAACAAGAACGTTTTTTTGCCGTGTTTAAGTAAAAGGACTGCACTCCAATTATTTAAGTC
>NZ_JBHVQU010000476.1:0-1562 GCF_042886655.1 Peribacillus sp. NPDC058002
ACCTATTTGTTATATCAAATAGGTTATGTCCTTTATTCTTTAAAAATCGCGCTCGATTGTGAAGAATGTCTAAAGTAATTTATAAATTTGAATTTGTTGCCATACAATTTTATAATTGTATGAAAAAAAGGATGAGGATTGTGCCTATTAATTCGTTTGAAGAATATCCAATGACATGGAAGCCGACATTAAATCGAGAAGATAGACCGATTTATCAGGCATTAGCTAAGCAATTAGAATCTGACATTAAAGAGGGACGCTTAGTTCCAGGCACAAAACTTCCCCCGCAAAGAGAGTTAGCAGACTATTTGGATGTGAATCTAAGTACAATCTCAAAATCATTTAAATTAGCTGAGTTAAAAGGACTGATTAGTGCAACCATTGGCAGTGGAACTTATGTTTCATATGATGCGATTTCGAACGCATACTTGCTTTCAGAAGAAAAGCCAAAACATTTAATTGAAATGGGCGCAATGCTACCAGATCGTGTATCATACGGACCTTTACATAACCTACTGCAATCCATGTTACAAGAATCCGATTGTGCGAGATGGTTTGGGTACAGTCGGCCAGGTGATTCGATTTGGCAAAAAGATGCAGGCGTCAAACTATTAAAACATGCCGGTGTTGAAACGACTAGAGAGCATGTCTTACTGGCTAATGGCGGACAAAATGCCATCACCGCAACACTTGCAGGTCTTTGTCAGCATGGAGACCGGATAGGTGTCGATCACCATACATATCCAGGGTTAAAGACAGCTGCCGCGATGCTGGGCATCCAGCTTGTCCCGATTAGGTCAGAAACTGATGAAATGAGTCCGGAAGCACTTCTGTATGCATGCAAAAACGAAAACATTAAAGGTTTATATATTATTCCGGATTACCAGAATCCGATGACGTATACAATGAGCATCGTTACTCGAAAGGCGATTGCGGAGATTGCCATAAAGTATAATTTATTTATCATTGAAGATGGAATGTATCATTTAACCCAAGACAAAGTATTGCCGGCCGTAGCGACATATGCACCTGAGCATTCGATTTATATAGCGAGTTTATCGAAATCGATGGCACCTGGACTCCGCCTTGCTTATGTCGCAGTTCCTTTCAAATTCCTGGATTCTACTCGAAAAGCTCTTTATAACTTAAATATTTCCGTATCGCCACTACTTGCGGAGTTAACAGCACGAGCAATTGTATCGAGTCAGCTTGAAAACATTGTTGCACTTCATAAAGAGGAAACTAAAGCTCGCAATCAATTGGTCAATCATTATTTAGATAAGGAAGATTGTTTAGGCGGAGAAACAGGGATTTTTCGCTGGTTACATCTGCCGAACCATTATACAGGGGACCAATTTGAACAAATAGCTGCAGCACAAGGTGTACAAGTTTATAGTGGAGGGCGATTTGCGGTAGGTAATGTCGCACCGGCAAATGCCGTGCGTTTGGGGATTTGTGCGCCAGAAACGAAAGAGGAACTTGAAAAAGCGCTTATTATACTTAAAAAAATAATTGAAACGTGAAAGGAATATTGTTCGCCATACAATTATAATATTGTATGG
>NZ_JBHVQU010000477.1:0-1554 GCF_042886655.1 Peribacillus sp. NPDC058002
TTTTTTTTTATAACTTCAAAAATATAACCATTAAAATTACTTAATATTATATATTTAAACTTTAACAACTTAATTGAAACTAAAAAAAAAATCGACCGCCCATAAAGGCAGCCGATAGTCATCAATTAAATTATTTCGTTACCCCTACATTATGCCACTGATATTGGCGGCCTGCGAGATAATCATAACCTGTAACGCGTTCATTCACTCCTGCCAATTGATAACGGAATAATGTCGGAATGACCGGAACCTCATCATGGATCAATTCTTGCCACTCATTATACGTATCGATCCGATATTGATCATCAAAGGCTTCCTCTGAAATCCCTTTATCTAGAAGCTCATCATTTTTTTCATTCACCCAGCGGGTATAGTTAAATTCCGCAGATCTAGCCCAAAGACCAGATGGATCCGGATCGGAAGCGACTCCCCATGCAGCTGAATAAACATCAACTTGATCATTATCCTTTTTCAATAGGTCATAGAATGAATTGAACTCATGCAGCCTACCATCCTGCAATTCAACGTCCAAACCTACTTGTTCCCATTGTTGGATATAATACCTTGCAAGAGGCTCGGAAACATCGGAGCCGCTCATGGAAGCAAAATTGATCTTGAACTCTTTTCCATCTGCATCTTCACGAATGCCATCATTATTCGTATCTACAAATCCTGCTTCATCCAACAGTTTTTTTGCTTTTTCAGGATCATATTCATATGGCTTTATATCTTTATTATTATATTTAAAGTTCGGTGTAATGACAGAGTTGGCAGGGAAGCGAAGGCCCTTGTACATCTTTTCGCCAACTTCTTTATTATTGATGGCATATGCCATCGCCTGACGAAGGCGTTTGTCTCCGAATTTAGGATTCTCATCCATAATATTTTCTTCTTTTTCTTTATCATAGTAGCCGAAATTGAAACCAATATAGGAATAAGCCAATTCAACTTTCCCCAATAATTCGACATTATCCAATTCCTTGGCCTGTTCATATTGTTCTGCCAGGACCTCTGCTACATCGAGGTCACCATTTTTAAGTGACTTGACGACAACGGACGGATTCACGACTTTTAATGTGACACTGTCCAATTTAGGTGCACCGCGGTAATAATCTTTATTCGCTTCAAATTCGACTGCTTCCCCTTGAACGATTTTCTTCACTTTGAATGGTCCAAAGCCAATCGGGTTTTTACGGATTTTATCCGATGATTCCAACTCTGCAATCGGAACATCTTTTAAGTATTCTTTATGAAGCGGGTATGTCCATAATCCAGTCGTGACGGAAGGATTCGCTTTTTTGAATGTGAAAGTGATTTTCTTGCCGTCGACTTTAATGCCTGAAATCTTATCCGCTTTCCCTTCATGATACTCTTCCATACCCTCGATTAATGCCATTTGTTCATCATAGCGTACACCTTTGTAATCTTTGCTGCCTATGACAAGATATGCATATTCTAAATCGGCACCTGTCAAAGGCTTTCCATCTTGCCAATTTACATTATCCTTAATCGTCAGCGTAACCGTTTTATGATCGTCTGAAATCTCATATGAAG
>NZ_JBHVQU010000478.1:0-1548 GCF_042886655.1 Peribacillus sp. NPDC058002
GATCTTTAATAGGTCATTCCTCCATTGAAATCCCCAATATAGAACAGGAATTATTAATATTTATAATCATAAGCGAATCTTCCCTCATGTTATGATTCCACAGGCGTTTCCCATCAAAACATTCGATCGGCAAATTATGTCGAAAATTCAGAAATCTACATTTAAATTGATAGCTATAGGTCAATTAGCCCTACCTATCATTTTATAAAAATAAAAAAATGCCTCCATAACAGTTTTACGGTCTTGGAGGCATTTCTAGTACTCTTTATGGTGTTTTAATAATTTTCACAGAGGTATCCTCAACAATTGCAGTGAAGTTCTTAACTTCAGGCTGCTCAAAGATAAAGTCAGTGATGCCGTCTTCGAGTTGTTCTTGAAGTACACGGCGGAGCGGTCTCGCTCCGAAAGCTGGGTGATATCCGAGTTCAATTAGCCTTTGTTTCGCTTCATTCGTTACATCTAAAGATAAACCATTTGCAGCAAGGGTTTCGTCTAGCTCGTGAATCATGATATCAACGATTTGCAGAAGATTTTCCTTCTTCAATGCCGAGAATTCAATGATGCTATCGAATCGGTTCAAGAATTCCGGTTTGAAGAAACTGCCTAAAGATTGTAGGATTGAAGCCTCTTCCACAGCTGAACTTGTACCGAATCCCATTACTTTTTGTTTCTCACCGACCCCAGCATTACTCGTCATGATGATCACGGTATCTTTAAAAGTAACGGTCCGCCCTTGACTGTCGGTTAAGCGGCCATCTTCCATGATTTGCAGGAACATATGCAATACATCCGGATGTGCCTTTTCGATTTCATCCAATAGGATGATACTGTAAGGTTTACGGCGAACTTTTTCCGTCAATTGCCCAGCTTCCTCATGCCCTACATATCCAGGAGGAGAACCGATTAATTTAGAAACACTGTGTTTCTCCATGAATTCACTCATGTCAAGACGAATCATCGCTTCCTTGTCCCCGAACAATTCCTCAGCGAGAGTTTTCGCCAATTCGGTTTTACCTACTCCTGTCGGACCAACGAAAAGGAAAGATCCGGTAGGACGATTTTTGGATTTTAACCCTGCACGACTTCTTCGAACGGCCTTGGAAACCTTTTTGACAGCCTCTTGCTGCCCGATTACTTTTTTCATCAGCTCCTCTTGGAGATGAACCATTTTTTCTTGCTCACCTTCTTGGAGCTTACCTACAGGTATACCAGTCTTTTGTTCGATGATATTTTGAATGTCTTCAACGGTAACGGTTGGCTTAATTGCATCTTCCCCAGCCTGCAAGGACTTTTCCAGTTTTTCTTCTTCATCACGAAGAAGTGCAGCTTTTTCATATGCTTCTTCTTTTAAGGCCATTTCTTTTTCTTTATAAATTTGCGCCAGACGCTCTTTCATGTTTTCTACCTGGCCGTCTTCGATGTTCAAGTTCAATTTGGAACCAGCTTCATCCATTAAGTCTATTGCCTTATCAGGCAGGAATCGGTCTTGAATATAGCGATTCGAGAGTTCAACAGCCGCTTTTAGGGCTTCCTCACTATATGATACAC
>NZ_JBHVQU010000479.1:0-1546 GCF_042886655.1 Peribacillus sp. NPDC058002
CAATAATAGCCATTATGTATAACCTCATTCTATCTATCTAAAAGTTAATTAACTTCTGTAATTTCATTCTAGACTAACTTCCAGACGATGTGAAGGGTTATTTTGAGGGGAAATTGAGGTGTTTTATCAAGTCTCCAGAACTTTTAACTTTTAGACATAAAAAGATCGATACTTACGTTAAGAAAAGTTAGACTAAATGGTCACTTCTAATATCCCTTGCTGTAAAATAAAAATCAAAAAGGGGAAAATATGAAAAAGTTAAAATTGAAGTATGAAGCAATAGTATACGGATTACAGCCCATGGAAAACAATTATAGTGTGGACGAGTTCGCTTTCAAACTAAAACAAATAGACTTAAAGAAATACGAAGAGGCATTTAATGCTAATCCATATTTAGCAAATCCTACTCTCTTCTATTGGTGTATACCATTTGATGGTGATGAAAAACATTATTATTGTTGCTTTGAAAATGATGACCCAATTGAAATTGAGATTTCAAATAATAATGGAGCTTCAAAAGGTAAAATAAAAAAATACGTTGAAAAAAACTTTGATGAATTATGTAACAAAGTCCTATACCTTGAAAAAGTACTTAGATTAGTAACAAACCTTGATATTTTTATCCCAGTGATAAATTTTGAAGTTTACGATGAAGAAATGGAATTTGTAGAAAAACGCTTTTTTACGCAAGTTTTCTCACCATTAGACCATGCTTCTAGGTTTTCAGAAAAAAACTGGAAATTACAATCTAGTAGACTAAATTTCCATATGCGTTGGGATTTAATGACAAAAAGGATGAGCGAAAATAAAGAATATAGTCGTGCCCTAGATTATTTTGATCAATCTTTTTCTGTTAATAACATTTCAGTAAAACTTTTATGTCTATTCGCATCACTTGAATCGTTATTTAATTATGACAAAGAGAAAATTGCTGAAAAAGTTTCAACTTATACAAGTAAGTTAATTTTTGATAAAGATAAGAAAGATAAAACCTATTCAAGAATAAAAAAATTGTATGATGAACGTTCGAAGTATATTCATGGACAAAGCACAGATAGAATAACATACCTCTATTATGAGGAACTTAAAGAATTTGTGAGAATTGTTCTCTTAAATTATTGGTTTGTATCAATGTACGATGAAGTAAAAGATAATAAGGAAATGATCAGTTTTCTAGATGAAGAGAAACCTCTAAGCAAGGATACACAACTTTCTATTCGAGCAGTAAGGGAAACGGATTACACTAAATTTTATTCAGATGTAAGAGAGAAACTTGAGAATGGTGATACAGATATTCTTTAAAGATATAGGAAATTTCGGTTCATCTTTTTTGCGAACGGTGCGACTTTTTTATAAACAGTTCATCTTTATTTCAAAGCCACAACTGGTGAAAGTGGTGTAAGGGTCCAAACTATTTAATGGTGATTTAACAAAAAATCAATCCGCAGCCAAATTTAAGGGGAAAACTCCGCGGGGTTATTTGAATAAAGTAACAACTTGGGATGATGTGCCTGGTATGGGCGGATCACATACGGTATTGGTTAAA
>NZ_JBHVQU010000480.1:0-1537 GCF_042886655.1 Peribacillus sp. NPDC058002
CTTATAAGCTGCATCAATATCCCCTTTTATTTCCCTTTTTCACAAATTCCCAATCTACCTCAATATTTTTTCTGACCCTTTGAAGAAGATGCAACATCGTCTCCGTTTCCTCCAAAGAAAATCCAGATAATGCAATCTTGTCGGTATACTCTCCTTCTTTTTTCAAAAAGGGATAGACCTTTTCACCTTTATCAGTAGCATAAAGCTTTTTAATTTTTTTGTTGCCCTCATCATTTTTCTTTTCAATAAAACCTTGAATTTCAAGTTTTTTAATGGCACGAGCCGCTGTCGTTCGGTCAACCTTTATCATTTCTGCTAACTTTTCCTGAATGATTCCTGGATTTTCACATATTCGGACAAGATACAAATATTGCCCTTTTGTAAGGTCAAATTCTTTAAATTCAATATTACTTATAGAGTCCAATGCCCTTGCTATCATTCCAATTTCACGGAGTATTTCTTTCATTCAAAGTGCCCCTAACTTTTTTGTTGTATTTACAACAAAAATAATTTCGTTTATACTAAAAAAGAATATACATTTATTATGACTTGTCTTATTACATAAATCTAGAAAAGGAATGAAGAACATTGGAATCAAAAAGAATTACTACAGAAAATGATTTAAAAATAGCCTTTCAGATCAGAAAAGAAGTATTTGTTGAGGAACAAGGTTTCCAATTAGAAACTGAATTTGATGAATTTGATGAATTTGATGCACTTCATGCTTCTTCTGAACACATATTAGTCTATTATAATGAAAAACCAGTCGGAACTGGAAGGTTAAGAGTTGTTGATGGTTTAGGTAAATTGGAGAGAATTTGCATCTTGGAGCCTTACCGTAAATTTGGCCTTGGAAAAATAATAATTAAAACGTTAGAAGAGATTGCAAAGGAAAAGGAACTATCCAAGGTTAAATTACATGGACAAACACAGGCAGAGGGTTTTTATAAAAAACTCGGCTATCAGACTTCATCCGATGTCTTTATGGAAGATGGCGGTCCACATCTTTTAATGATAAAAGAATTAATATAGGTGTTAAATGTGAGTAAAACAAACATTACCCTGTATTTGATGGGAAGATACTATTAATCATAGGAAACAATCAGACCTTGGAACATCATCACCATTTGATGCTCTTTTGGTCGATTTTTCCCACACGATACTTTTAAATTCGCTTTTAAAAAGAAAAAAACCAAAATTCATGGGTCTACTACCTGCTTTACTAACAAGTTAAACATTCTTTTGACTCTTCCTGCAAGGATCAGGTTTATACTCAGCAGCAAAAGTTCTGCGTCTTTCACAGTCATTGGGGAAGTGATATTTTTCATTTTGGCGAGGACAATTTTTTAACACTCCAACATTGGTCATTAGGAATAAGCACGAACAAGCCCTTAATAACCCGAAATGTTATTAAGGGCTTGAAATTTATTACACAACGGGTGCTGTTTCATGAACAAGCGGGTGAAGTGCCTGAGTTTCATCCATGTAAATAAAAGCATCATATCTTTCTGACATTACAGAAGGTACATAGTTTCCA
>NZ_JBHVQU010000481.1:0-1536 GCF_042886655.1 Peribacillus sp. NPDC058002
GTATGATAAAATCATTTATTTTCCAAGGACTTTCCAAATGCATGCAAGTACTTCACTTCCGTATGAAAAACAGCGTCCCAATTTCATTACTCGGTCCGAGCTTTGGTAATTTTCGAAACTCTCACTGAAGTCTTTTTTTCTTGTAAAAGGCGTACCCAACTCCAATCTACATCAACTAAATAAAAAAGTGTTTGCATTATGCTCCCCACTCCGCTAGTTCTGGAACGGAGAAGCTCTTCCTCTTACACCTCTCCTCAACGATACCATCCAGTTATATTGAAATAATTTCACGCTGAATACCTCCCTATTATAGGAATGTGGTAATAAATAAAAAATTGAGTAATACTGGTCGGCTATAAATCGTCCCGGTCAGTTAGTAATAGAAATCCATCAATGTTTCGTCCATTAAATCCTGTGTGAGTCCTATGTAAATCATCGTATCTTTTGGATTGGAATGATTAAGGATTTGCTGCAGTAAAGCAATATCCTTGAATTTTTGATAATGCAAATAGCCGAAAGTTTTCCGAAGGGTATGTGTACCGACATCCGGAATGTCTGCCATTTCAGCTGCTTTATTCAGCACCCGATAAGCCTGTACCCTAGTGATTGGACCATTTCCTTTTCGACTCGGAAATAAATACTGTTCATTCTTCAGGTTCGACTTCCGGACATATTTCCTTACTTCCTTCCGTAGTTGAGGATTAACCAGGAATCTCTTAATTTTATCAGTTTTTTGCTCAACAATGACTATATGCGTACCCTCAAGAATATCTTTAACCCGCAATTGTAAAAGATCCCCTATACGTAACCCAATGTTTATCCCGATTGAAAACATCATATAATCCCTATAGCTGCAATATTTTAATAATGACTTTTTCATCTTTTCTATGTGATCCAACCGGCGTATCGGCTGGACATTCTTTATTTTTTGAGAGGTTGCTTGCATGAATGGCTCATTCCCCTTTCCCCTTCTTTCATTGTACGTGAACAGGTGAAAAAAAGGCAAGTTTTATAAATTTTGATACCCTTATAAACCTTTATATAACGCGTTTTCGAATGTATCAATAGAGGTCCTTTGTTACATTCGGAATATTCTTATAAAAAAACCGAAAAATCGTTTTAAATCTACCAACCTCCATTAACCGCCTCTATAGCCTCATATGGCTTTTTTAATCCGAACTCGATTATTGACTCTAAGAAATTAAAACAACAGCTTTAAAAGTGAAATATGAAGCTCGCTTTTTGACTTTTATTATAATTTTTTATGAAAATATACGATATTAAACAAAACTGTTTTTCTTTTTTTAATATTGTCTCTTTTCTATATTAATATAAGGGAAACGCCACCGATTTCCCCTGCTAAGAAATGTCCAGCATTAATTACAATTTATTCCTGTGAGAACAAATAAAATTGGTCCCGGGATTTCTTTTCCTCATTTGTTGTTAGATTCATTTATGTTAACAATAATTATGTTATGTAAACAATTATTTTTGATAAAGAGAATCTTAGTTACTTCCCTTTTTCAAATGTACCTC
>NZ_JBHVQU010000482.1:0-1529 GCF_042886655.1 Peribacillus sp. NPDC058002
TTATTTATTAAAAATTAAAAGATGAAATTTTTGAAATTTTCATTGCAACTGGATTTAATGATCTGGAGGTTCCAAATTTTAAAATGTCGGCCCGCCCTAAAATAATATAAATGGAAAAACGACTGTCACAAGAGTTTTGATGCAAAATACGATTATTATAATTCATCAAAACCACTGTTAGTGAAAGTCAAATAGAAGGTATGGAGCAAGAATTATCTGAAAGTCCAGAAAATGGGACATAAATAGCTTCTATTAAATTCCTTTTAACCTTTTCGTATCCATAATAAAAAGGTATGGAATCTGAAAACAGTACTAGATCAGTTTGTTTTCCCGCAATTTCTATTAATTGACTGCTTTCTTCCGGCATATCATATTGAAAGGAAATGAATTGTACCTCAGGAAACATGGGAAAGTGGATTGATATGGATTCCAAAAAAATCCTTTGAGCCTATTACCCCGATTTTCATGTTGTTTCACCTCGAAAATGAAAAGTATTTTTATTATGGTAGAATCTTATTAGCACTTAAAAAATTCACCAAAAAATCATGGTTTGAAAAGTGAAAGCCCATCTCGTCATTGTTTGCCATTTAAGAATGGGGACCTCTTCACGGAGGTACCCATTAATGAAGGCATGGTTTCTTGTTTAACGGTACAGTTCATTACGGGATATCATGTCCCATCGAGCTGGTTAAAATATTGAACCATTGCTCTTTTTTCATGCTTAGGTTTAGTGAATCGATGGCGCTGTCCAGTCGTTCTTTCTTACCGGATCCAACGATGGGAATGATTTTTGCAGGATGTCTCAATAGCCATGCATACATCACTTCATCTATTCCATTAGCACCGATTTCTTCTTTTACGATTTCTAACGTTTTTCTTAATCGGGCAGCCTTTTCATTCGATTCCTCAAAGATGCTTCCTCCTGCAAGAGGGGACCAAGCCATAGGAGCCACGCCCGCTTGTTGACATAGATTGACGGTTCCGTCCTCGAAGTTTTCAAGATTATATGCGGAAAGTTCCAGTTGATTCGTCACAAGGGGATATTCAAGGTAAGATTGAAGCATATCCCATTGCGGTTTTTTGAAGTTCGATACGCCAAAGTTACGGACCTTTCCTGATTCTTTTAATTGATTAAACGCCTCAGCCGTTTCCGCCGGGTCCATCAGGGGATCCGGACGATGGATAAGCAATAAATCAATATAATCCGTTTTAAGATTCATAAGAGATTGTTCAACAGACTTTATTATATGGGTTTTACTAGTGTCATAATGGTGACTTTTATGAGAAGGACGGTTTTCGGATTTAAGAACTATGCCACATTTCGTAACGATCTCCATTTTATCGCGTAAAGATGGCTTTAATGAAAGTGCTTTCCCAAAAATCTCTTCACACGTATAGCTGCCATATATATCGGCGTGATCATATGTAGTGATGCCCCGATCCGTTCCATGTTCAATAAGAGATAGGATTTCATCTGTAGAAAATCTCCAATCTGCCAACCTCCACATACCGTGAACAATGCGTGAAAG
>NZ_JBHVQU010000483.1:0-1528 GCF_042886655.1 Peribacillus sp. NPDC058002
GTATGTTACATGGTGTTTCGTAATCGCAGGGTTGTTAGCGGCAGTGGCCGGTATTCTCATGAGCGCGTGGCTAACCGTCGGACAACCAACGGCCGGTACTGGTCTTGAGTTAGATGTTATTGCGGCAGTTGTCATAGGTGGAACAAGCCTAATGGGCGGAAAAGGTAGCATAGGTGGAACTTTCATTGGTGTACTGATCATGAGCATGATCGTCAATATCTTCAACCTGTTAGGTTTATCATCTTACTACCAATCTATATTCATGGGCTTAATCATAGTACTAGCATTAATTATGAACCAATATATCATTAATAAAAAATAAGGGGTGTTTAATTTGAATAAAAAGTGGATGACAGGTTTAGTGGCAATAGCACTTACGTTTACGTTAACGGCATGTGGAGGTGGTGCAGCAAAGGACTCTGGTTCAAGCACAAGTAAAGATGGAGATGGTGAATCATTAGTGATTGGTTTCTCACAGGCAACTCTTGAATCTCCTTTTTATACATCATTGGTTGATGGAGCTAAAGCAGAAGCTAAAAAAGAGAACGCCGAATTAATTGTAGTGGACGCTCAAAATGATATAGAAAAACAAAATACAGATGTGCAATCTCTCATTACAAAAGGAATCAATGTTTTGCTCATTAATCCGGTCAATCCATCAGCTGTAGCACCCGCATTAAAAGCAGCTGAAAGAGCGGGTATACCAGTTATTACAGTGGATCGTCAAACAAAAGAAGACGTCGTTTCTTATATTGGCAGGGATAATGTAGAAATGGGTCGTCTTGCTGGTGAAAAAGCCGTTGAGCTTCTAGGCGGTAAAGGAGCTACTGGTAAGGTTATTGAATTACAAGGGGACGCTGGTGGCACAGTTATGAAGGCTCGTCATGATGGATTTCATGAAGTTGTAGAGAAAGAAAAGGGAATTAAGATTATTGAAGGTCCTTACAGTGAGTATATACGGGCAAAAGCCGTTTCATCCATGCAGGATTTACTGCAGGCTCATCCGGATGTAAAACTGGTATACGCTCATAATGACGATATGGCACTTGGCGCAATGAAAGTATTAGAGCAGGCAGGAAAACTGAAAGATGTTAAAATTGTTGGAATCGACGGGTTAATGGAAGCAGTGAAAAAAATTGAAGCAGGCACGTTTCATGCAACAGTTATCAACGATCCGATTTCCCTCGGGACACTTGCTATCCAAACAGCAATCAAAACCGGGAATGGAGAAGACGTTGAAAAAGTAATGAATGCAGAGACAGGCTTAATTGATGAAAAGAATGTAACGAACTATGAAGATGATTCGAAAAAATTTGCGGAAGTAAAATAATGGAGGTAAATGAATTGAAAGAAATAAAATTGATTGACCATACCTTACTTAAACCGGAAATAAAGAAAGAAGATATTATTAAGCTTTGTGAAGAAGCAAAAGAATTTGGATTTGCCTCCATATGTGTTAATCCAACTTGGGTAGCGAAGTCAGCCGAAATCTTACAAGATACAGATATAAAGGTTTGTACGGTTACTG
>NZ_JBHVQU010000484.1:0-1231 GCF_042886655.1 Peribacillus sp. NPDC058002
GGTTTTACAGTGCGATTATCATGATCTAATGACGGATTTACTTCACAGATATCAAATGAAATGGTTTTCGGATGTGAAGTGATTTTACGAATTAACTGCCTAACCATTTTTCCAGAAAGACCAAATGAGGAAGGTGCACTAACACCTGGTGCTTCAGAAGCTTTAATAACATCCATACAAAGCGTTAAAATAATATGATCATGTTGATTCATAAAATTCAGAATTTCATTTTCATTTTTCTCGGAAATTCCATCTGCCAATTCCTCTTCCAATATCCAGGAACAACCAAGTGAAGTTGCAGTGTCAAATAATTTTTTTGTATTTCCATAACGTTGAATACCAATAGGCAAATAACTAGCTTGATGATCATGATCTAATATTTGTTTAAACATCGTTCCAGAAGAAGTTATTTCTTCATATGAGCGTAAGTCAAAATGAGCATCAATGTTAAGGATGCCTATCTTAGCCTGGGGTCCTACACTCGACCTGATCCCTAGATAATGACCATATAAGGTTTCATGTCCGCCCCCCAATATAACAGGAAACATATTTTTAGTTACTATTTTCTCTACGTGACTTCCTAATTCAGCTTGTGCTGCTTCTAACTGTTGACCTTCACAAATGATATTTCCGAAATCAACTAGACTATCCTCTGCTTGACCGTGCCAAGATAAAGAAGATAAGGATTTACGTATTTCATCGGGAGCTTCTTTGCTTCCAAGTCTTCCTTTATTCCTGCGTACGCCCTCATCACAAGAGAACCCTATTATTCCACATGCATGATTTATTGAAGTTATTTGATTATCTTTAACTATTTGATGAATTCTATATTCATCTTTATCTACTAGACTATCTGTTCTGCCTTTCCATAAATCCATATTCGGTAATGCATACATTTATTTTTCCTCCCCATTAATAAAAATACTTCATATGTGCAATCGCCAATCATTCGGGTTGTACAATATTAAAAGATCTGGTGCAATGACTTTTCCTTTTAGTTTTCGTTAAACGTTGATGGGCTATTGACTTTTACAACTTGATGCATTTTGCACATCCCGCTTCCACTGCACTGTAACTCCCAGTCCAGCACCGTAAACCATTATGGTGTAATATCTGCATTCCCTCCATTCTGCTTAATGGTTGTACTGCAATATTAATTAAGCAAGTTTCATGCCAGGATCATCGCCTTAAAAACAGTGGATAATAAAGATATATTCAAAATAAAAAGTAG
>NZ_JBHVQU010000484.1:1241-1517 GCF_042886655.1 Peribacillus sp. NPDC058002
AAAAGTAGGCGAAAATTGCCGCTCGGCAATTTCCGCCTACTTTTCTTCCCGATATTTCTTCAACTTATCTCGCAATGTCCTCTCCCCGATGCCAATTGTTTGCGCCGTCCTCCTTTGATGACCGTTAAAAGCGGCAAGGTTATGAAGAATCACTCTTTTTTCGATTTCTTCAAGCGGTTCGCCGACATAGACAGGGATTAAAGTGTTGCCGAAAAATGCGCGCGAGCTTTTCTGGATATCGGAAGGTAAATCAGCTTTCTGTA
Source organism: Peribacillus sp. NPDC058002 (assembly GCF_042886655.1). NCBI lineage: Bacteria > Bacillati > Bacillota > Bacilli > Caryophanales > Bacillaceae > Peribacillus > Peribacillus sp. NPDC058002. The sequence goes on from NZ_JBHVQU010000484.1 coordinate 1,505, forward strand.
TATAAGATTCATT
>NZ_JBHVQU010000485.1:0-1515 GCF_042886655.1 Peribacillus sp. NPDC058002
CCTATCGGCCGGGCAGTTCGAGATGATGTTCACAGCGGAAAAGTATTTTCGGTTCATGATTAATTTGATCTTACCTTTCGGGATTTTATTCGAGATGCCGCTTGTGGTCATGTTCCTGACCAGATTAGGCATAATCAATCCAACAGTGTTGAAAAAGTCTCGTAAGATTTCTTATTTCGTCCTGGTTGTCATCTCGGTCCTGATTACGCCTCCAGATATAATTTCGGACATTTTGGTCATCGTCCCTTTGCTTGTGCTTTATGAAGTGAGTGTACAGCTGTCCAATATGGTTTACCGAAAAAGGCTAATGAAAGATGAGACGGCATTACCTGTTACATGAAATGGCTAATCCACAACCTAAGAAACATTTCTTGGGAAATAGTCATTGAACACTAAAAAGTTGAGGGGCATATTCCTCAACTTTTTTATTGCGAAATAATAATTGAAGGGACTAATCAGGAGGGATCATATATTATTCTGCATACGTAAACAGTTTTCTTAGCCAGTTTTTTTGATATCGGACTAATTCTACTGAAAGGAGAATAAAAATGGCCTTCTCCTTATATAACCCTTTGGACATTTAAATCATTTATTTGAATGTACTCAGGATACTTAAAGGCTTCTGAACAGCGTTAAGTTGTACAAATAAATAGTGAAAATGAGCATCTTCAATTTTTAAGGGGGATGTTTTATTTTCTTTATTAAGAAGGAGAGAGGATTCTGGTTAGCGAATTATTGTAATCTTGAACCCCCAAATGCATACTTCGTAAAATCATTCAAAAATATCGAAAGGGAAAAGCTTCGAATAAAATTGTTGTAAGAGGTGAATGTGTATCTTATGGTTCAAGTATAAATATATATTTAGGGGGGAAAAAGCATTATCAGAATATCGAACGGGATGGTGAGAAGTTTATGAAGGATATAGTGAAAATTATCGCAGGAAACATTTCCATGACCTTTGCCTATGCTTATTTAATCGTTCCCAATGAAATTATCAATGGCGGGGTAACTAGCTCGGCATTATTATTGAATGCATTATCGGGTTATAACATTGCCATGCTAGCCAATTTCGTTACAGGTTTACTGTTAATCATCTGTTTAGTTTTTCTAGGGAAAGAATACTTTTTTAAGTCGATCGTAAGTTCGCTTAGCTATATGGTTTTTTTTAATTTTTTTTATTCATTGAAGATTGATTTCGATATGAATATCGCGATAGTGATTATCATTTCGTCCATTTTGATAGCGATAGGATATTATTTATGTATAACAGCAAATGCCTCCACTGTTGGCTTTGACGTGATCGCCTTAATTTTACATCATAAAAATGAAAAAATAGATATTGCGGCGACAATAAGGATTATCAATCTTATCGTACTGATATTGGGCCTTCTTGTTTACGGTTATACATCGATCGTTAAGGGAATTGCGTTTACATTGCTTTTTTCATACCTTCTAAAGAAAATGCTGGATAGGAAGCAGAATACCGTTAAATTAGCAATGGAAAGTGTGTTAGAT
>NZ_JBHVQU010000486.1:0-1512 GCF_042886655.1 Peribacillus sp. NPDC058002
GCTCTAATATGCTGCTTGTCATATATCAATTTTTTAATATTCTATATCATAGCATTTTCAAGCTGGATGTGTCATCGCGTAAATCACATTATATCCATTTTTTCCGACGAAAAAATAAGAAGAGCGGTTGGAATAAGAATTAACTCATTCCAACCGCTCTATTGGATTATTTACCGATCATACCAATGATGAAATAGACGATAAACATTCCGGCACTCACATACATCGGGGCTGACACTTCTTTCGCTTTTCCGGTTACCAGCTTCAAGAACGGGTACAGGATGAAACCGAATGCCATTCCATCGGCAATGCTGTAAGTGAAAGGAATGATCGTGATGATCATGATTGCAGGTATGCTCTCGGTTAAATCGCTGAAATCCAGCTCTTTTATATTTCCGAGCATCAAGATGCCAATGATAATTAAGATGGGGGCAATGGCGCTATCAGGGATTACTTTAATCACCGGTATAAATAGAAGTGATAGAATGAACAGCACGCCCGTCACCACGGAAGTAAAACCAGTTCTGCCTCCTGATGCGATTCCAGCTGCCGTTTCAACTGTAGCAACGGTAGGACTCGAACCGAATATACCTGAAAACAGAACGGACACACTTGTCGCCTGCAGCGACTTTTTATAGGCATCCTGGCGGTTTATGCTATCTACATGCCCGTGTACAAGACCAATATTTTCAAAAACAAGAACCATCGTCATTGCAAATACACTTATCCAGAATTCTATCCGGTTCGCTTCCAAGAACGATAATGAAAAGAATAGATCGCCGTAGGAAGCTGTGTCAATGCCTGAAAAATGAATTTTTGAAAGTTGAACTGTCCCGAACCAATAAGCAATGAGGCTGCCTGCCAGGATGGTAATCATGAAATTACCGGGGACATTCTTGATGAACAGAGTAATTGCCAGCAAAAAGGTCAACACCGTTGCACACACCGCTGGATCGCTTAAATCTCCCAGTGCGACGATAGATGATGAACCTCTCGTGATTATCCCGCCCTTCTCGAGACCGATTAGCATCAAGAATAAGCCAAGACCGACAGATATGGCTTCTTTTATCGACCTTGGAATCGAATCACTGATTAACTTAGAGTATTTTGTAAAAGCGATGACTACAAAAATAACCCCTGAGATAAATACAGCACCCAATGCCGATTGCCAAGATAGACCCATTCCTTGGACCATGGTATAAGCAAATAGGGCATTTACGCCCATTCCTGGAACGAGGAGGATTGGGACATTCGCCCAAAGTCCTATCATGACACAGCTTAAAGCCGATAAAAGAATCGTCGCAATCACTGCACCATTAATCGGAATGCCCGCTTCCGATAAAATCAGGGAATTCACGATGAGAATATAGACTATTGTAAAATAGCCGACCACTCCAGCAAGGATTTCACGCTTCCCATTCGTTCCATAGTCGGAAAAATGAAAAAACGTCTCCAAGTTTAATTTCTTCATGTTGTATCCTTATTAAATTTGTCCCTCGCCCACCCGTTTGT
>NZ_JBHVQU010000487.1:0-1499 GCF_042886655.1 Peribacillus sp. NPDC058002
TGCTTATGCCTTCACTAGGCTGGGAATCAATATTCTGGTTTGCAGGAATACCATTGTTATTTTTACCCTTCATGATGAAGCGTTTACCAGAGGCTTCGACGCATCTGATCAGAATTGGCAAAAAAGAAGAATTGATCAGGGTATTATCCAAGGTCAGTCCGGAGAGCAAATTCGGCATCAAGGATGAAATTGTGGAAGTGAAAAAAACAGATGCGAATATGCCGATTGTTGGATTATTCAAGGATTCCCGTGCATTAAGCACACTGATGTTCTGGATTGCCTTTTTCATGTGCCTATTGATGGTATATGGATTGAATACATGGTTACCAAAGTTAATGATCGAGGCAGGCTATGCGCTGAATTCAAGCTTAGGTTTCTTGATCGTTCTTCAAGGGGGGGCTATCGTAGGCACACTTATCATCGCTAAACTTTGTGATCGCTATGGATCCAAGAAAATGCTTGTGCCGTTGTATGCGCTTGGGGCAGTCAGTTTGACCCTATTGGGAATGGGCGGAAGCTCCTTTGTGATTTACACTTTGGTAGCGATTGCAGGAGCCTGTACCATTGGTGCCCAAAATCTTGTGCAAGCCTATGTTTCCCAGTACTATCCACCCAATATTAGATCTACGGCATTAGGGGTTGCATCTGGAATCGGAAGGATCGGCGGTATGCTCGGACCAATCCTCGGCGGATTCCTATTATCCATCTCGTTACCCATCCAACTGAATTTCATCGCCTTCGCTATTCCGGGTCTCATTGCCGCGGTTGCGTTATCATTCGTTCCAGCGAAAATGGCTTATTATAAACGTGATCATCTGGAACCAACTGAAGAAATGGTGGTAGAGTCCAATAAAATGAACGTCTTGTAAAATTAAATGCATGAAATGCAGTGCAGGGATACCTCCGCAGTCATTTCATGCATATTTGTTTTATTGTCCTATTTGGACGAAGAAATAGTTCTAAATGAAAATTAATAAGAATAAGCGGGAAGATTTCTGGATGGCTTGGCCTATTCTTGAGAAAAGTTGCTTAAATGTTCATAATTTCGCAAATCGAGTCACACTTAAGGTTAAGAATAAATGTTAGAATGATGGTACGGATAATTAATTCCTCCTTAAAATGGAGCGAACTAGAAAAAATAATCTCATCTTTTGTGAGGAGTCTTACTTTGAAAATTTTAAAACATGTAATTTTTTGGTTAAGCATTATAGGGACATTATTCTCTATGATTTATTTCTTTGTAGCGGACATTCCGTTATATGTTAAATTATTTGGCGGAGCCATCATCCTTTATCTTGGATATGATCTATTTACAGAATCAAGGAAAAGAAAGCGTAAAGAAGCCTTGGACGCTTAATCCTATACTCTAATCGTTAAAAGCCCTCATTGATAAGAGGGCTTTTTTGTTGATCAATTTGGCTAATGACTTTGATTATTGACAATATTCTAAAAAACGAGTTAATTTATAGTGAACTTAGTTCTATATATGTATAAATCTG
>NZ_JBHVQU010000488.1:0-1481 GCF_042886655.1 Peribacillus sp. NPDC058002
CACATGCAGTGGGGATTGCACTCGCTGGAAAAATGGAAGGAAAAGATATTGTTTCATTCGTTACATTCGGAGAGGGCTCATCAAACCAAGGCGATTTCCATGAAGGAGCGAATTTCGCAGGTGTACATAAACTTCCGGTTATCTTGATGTGCGAGAATAATCAGTATGCCATTTCCGTACCGATTGAAAAGCAATTGGCTTGCGGGAAAGTGTCAGACCGGGCCATTGGTTATGGCATGCCAGGGGTGACAGTGGATGGAAATGACCCGATCGAAGTATACCGGGTGGTGAAAGAAGCGGCCGATAGAGGCAGGCGTGGTGAAGGACCAAGCTTAATCGAAACGGTTTCATACAGGCTAACGCCACACTCAAGCGATGATGATGATAGTCAATACAGGTCGTCTGATGAAGTGTCGGAGGCCAAAAAAATAGATTCGATCATCACTTTCGGTGCCTATTTAAAAGAAGCTGGAATCATGGATAATCAAATGGAGAAACAAATGAACGAGGAAATAATGGAAGTTGTGAACGAAGCGACGGATTATGCGGAAAATGCTCCATTTGCAAATGAAGACACGCTCTCAAATTACGTTTACGCAGGTAAGTAAGGAGGAAAGAAGATGGCAGTGATATCTTATATAGATGCCGTGATAATGGCGATGCGGGAAGAAATGGAACGTGATCCCCGTGTATTTGTATTAGGTGAGGACGTAGGGGTAAAGGGCGGTGTGTTTAAAGCGACATCAGGGTTATACGAACAATTCGGGGAACAGCGTGTCATTGATACCCCGCTTGCTGAATCCGCAATCGCAGGAGTCGGCATCGGCGCGGCCATGTATGGGATGAGGCCGATTGCGGAAATGCAATTCGCTGATTTTATCATGCCCGCAATCAACCAAATCATTTCGGAAGCTGCAAAAATCCGTTATCGCTCCAATAATGACTGGCATTGCCCTATCGTCATCAGAGCTCCATACGGCGGGGGTGTACATGGGGCGTTATACCATTCACAATCCGTTGAAGCCATTTTTGCCAATCAACCGGGACTTAAAATTGTCATGCCCTCTACACCATACGACGTGAAAGGTTTATTGAAAGCAGCTATTCGCGATGAAGATCCGGTCCTTTTCTTTGAACATAAACGTGCCTATCGCCTTATTAAAGAAGAAGTTCCGAATGATGATTATGTTTTACCGATTGGTAAAGCGGATGTAAAACGTGAAGGCGATGACGTTACAGTGATTACTTACGGCCTTTGTGTTCATTTTGCGCTCCAGGCAGCTGAAAGGCTGGCCAGTGATGGCATATCCGTGCATATACTTGATTTACGAACCGTTTATCCATTAGATCAAGAAGCCATTATGGAAGCTGCATCTAAAACAGGAAAAGTCCTATTGGTTACTGAAGATAATAAGGAAGGAAGCATCATCAGTGAAGTATCGGCGATCATTGCAGAAAACTGCCTCTTCGATCTCGATGCC
>NZ_JBHVQU010000489.1:0-1480 GCF_042886655.1 Peribacillus sp. NPDC058002
AAAAACTGCACCTCCAATTGTTAGATGTTGTCTAACAATTGGGGTGCAGTTCATTCTGGGTCCGTTTTTTTATACTGGATATTTTTAAAAAATAAAAAAGGTCACTTTCGATATCATCACCTGTGGATCATTCCTCGATGATATCGTATACCTATGTATTAATTTGCACGGAATCGATCGCCAATGGAGAATTTTACATTATGAACTTTGATATCCGCAGTAATGGCTGCATACCCTTTTGGAACTATAAGGGTACTCATTTCATCCAATTGCATTTTAAAATAAATGTTATGCACTTTTTAATTACCTTTAGCATATGGTGCAATAGGCGATGTCTAAGTGTGAGGTGAGAGTAATGGCAAAAAGAAAGCGGCCCTCCGTGGATGGATTTCGGGTGTTTGTAAAGGAACATCCTCATTTAGTGAATGAAGTGAGAAGCAAACAAGCAACATGGCAGGAACTTTTTGAAGAGTGGTATTTACTCGGTGAAGATCATCCACGCTGGCAGGCTGACGGCAGTGTGGGCGAGTCCAAAGTGAATTCAGGATCTCCATCTCCGCCGGTTGAAAAGGGAGAACAAAGCACTGAGTTGATCGGTTCGTTAATGAGTGCAGTTAAAAATATGGATATGGGGCAGATTCAACAATATATTACGAATGCCAATCAGGCCATCGGTGCAATCCAAGGAGTGCTATCTGCTTTCCAAGGGAATAAATCAGGTGATACCAGTCCTCCCCCAAAAGAAAAAGAGCGGAAAGCTAACCCCTTTTTATTCACCAAAGATTAAGGAGGGTTTTTCATGCGTCAGAATATATATGAATTCATTCAAACGAACGAAGATATGCGTAATTACTTGAGGATTCAGCCTGGATGGTACAAAAGGTTAATGCGTAATCCCCATGAAGTGGATGTGTTTGAAACCGAAGCGAAATATCATTTTGAAAAGTCGATTCCACATCGGGTCTCTAAATTTTCGGAAAGCGTTCAGGTTGCCTCAATGATGCTTCATATGTTTCAAGCGATGAATACTTCGGGTGAATGAAGAAAATAAGAGTAAATTACTCCTTTTGGCAGACAATAAAGGCAAAAGGGGGACGATGGAATGAGAAAGTTGATTTTGGCTCTCACAGTGTTGATGGCAGCGGCTGGTTGTGGAAAGAAAATACCGGAACCTGAAAATTCAGGCGTAGCCATGCAAGATGTTTCTACAGTTACAGCTGCCACCACTGTATCGAGCATCCAAAACTCAGATGAGGACTTTCGGGTAAAAACTTTTGTAAAAGGCAACTCTGTCTATGTCGAGTGCTACTTGAAAAACTATGGTTTTTCTGTATCAAATCCTGAACAATTGGCAACTGTGACCGTATTTATTGATAATCAAAAGAAGGTCAATATGAAAACGGCAGCATTTATCTTAAAGGATGTCCCGAATGGCATGCATAAAATTAAGCTGGAAGTCTTGAATGGTTCAGGTGAAAAA
>NZ_JBHVQU010000490.1:0-1465 GCF_042886655.1 Peribacillus sp. NPDC058002
CCATTTCTGCAGTTGTAAAAGAAAAGCTTGCCGTTCCATGACCTACATCCAAATGGACACCACGTTCAATCGCCTTTCTGAGCTCAGGCAGCGGCTCTTCTCTTTCATCAAATAAATTATTCGCTTTACCATTTAAGAAATGTGTAATAATATCCTTTTCCTCAAGTAATTCAAGGACCTCTTTAATATCAGGCGGCCCTGAACCGATATGGACCATTAATGGTAAACCAGTTTCAGCCGAGAACTTCCTAGCTATTTTTAATGGCTCGACACCATTTGAACCAACCACACTTTTACTTATTCTCGCTTTAAGTCCAACAACGAAATCCCCGTACTTGGAAATTGCCTTCCTTAACTCTCCTTCGTCCAGCCATGAAATATCCGATAACTCATCAATCCTTTTCAAGCCAATCCGCGAAATATTCAGAAAGGCGAAAACATTCGTTTTGGAATTTTCACAGCTGTTAACGAGATCAGATATCCTGTCTGCCCCCGTGCTTCCCGCATCAATGACCGTTGTTACACCCGTTTTATATCCAATCTCATCAACCTCATCACCATAAGGATCGAATTCCGGGAAAGCATGTACATGCATATCAATCCATCCGCTGGAAACAAAAACTTTTTGATCATAATCTATTATCTTATCCCCTGTTGCAGTTCCGGGAAATGCAATTTCTTTAATCATTCCATTTTCCAGTATGATATCCGCTGCATTTCCCTCTAACATCTTTACATTCTTCAGAACTAACGTATCTGCCATTTCCCTCATCCTTTTCGGTACATCCTATCGATTGCAAGTACTTTGTATACGATTACACTGAATTGCGCGAGAATTCATTTCATTTCTCTTTACAAAAATAGATTATCATATTTTTTCGAACTAATCAATATAACGTTATAATGTTTGATTAAATTTACAGAATTTTTAATGGATTATCACTTATTTTTCAATAGTTTCTTCCTTATAATGTAATTTCGTTTAGTTTTTTTAAAATTTACCGTTCTATTCTTTACGAATTTTTACAAAATAACGATCGATGTAAGCCTCTACTCTAATTATCCAGAAATAATGCTTTTAAAGAAAACTATTGAAATAAGTACAATTATCACTGTTTTAAAACTTTTTCCTTAGTTTACTTATTTATCTGTACTTCCCGTATCCTGCACCGGCATCAGCACTCGCTGGCATTCCTAATATTTTAATAGCAGCATATTATTCCGGTAAATCACGCTTATCATCTATCAGTCAATGCTAATGGTAAAAAACCAAGTTTGTATATATTTTGCACTAAGTCAAACCTTTCATTGGGAAGCCCTCGTTAATTTAACTACCTGGTTACAGAGGAAATGGAGCTTTCCATAATAATAAAGACCAAGAATGCTATTTTAAAAGCATTCTTGGTCTTGTTATTTGCCGTACTTTATTTGATTTTTACTTATTATGACAACCTTAATATCGTCC
>NZ_JBHVQU010000491.1:0-1451 GCF_042886655.1 Peribacillus sp. NPDC058002
GTGCTGTAATGTTTGCATGTTTCTGTTCTCCTTACGATAGTTGTGATTAGCTTGCTCAAGTATAGCAAATTACACATGCATTCATATGATAAACTCCACGAAAGGTTAAAAAGACAACAATCACTCAGATTGCTGTCTTTTAGTCATCATTTAAATGAACCTATTCAAATATACCGTAATTTTCGAGAGGGCATTTAAAAAGGTGGCTTTAAAAAAAGACTCTTCCTTTTTCTGATCTTCAGGCAGTTCTATATATTTTTTATTGTCCGCAATGAGTGTACTATTCGACATTTTCGACTCGATGGCCCCTGTCAGCTGCGCTGCAAATGCTTCACTATCGATGATCACCATCGATTCTGTATTTAAAAAGGCAGATCGAGAATCCAAATTGTAGGAACCCACTGCACTTAATCGTTGATCATAGACAACCGATTTACCATGCAAAGAATAAGGCTTTGAATATTCATAAAGCCTTGCCCCCGTTTCAACGATACTATCCCTACGCGCCAAGTATCCGGAAAAAGCGATCGCATTCGGGGTTGATGCCGTAGAGTTGGTAAGTATCGTCCAATCAGCCTTTGAATCCAGCTTCTTCGGTACATATTCCTTCAAGGCATCCGCGGGAACAATATAGGGACTTTGAATAATTACCGATTGATTGGCATTCGCCGCAATATCCAATAAAGATCTCCACACAAAAGGGTATTTATTGAAACGTTCGATTGGATTATGAATGAAGGACACTTTTTTAGTAGGTGTTGTAGCCTTGCTCCAATCGACGGATGGATGAACGAAATCGGCTTCAGTTTGCAAAGCTGCGCTGTATTGTTTCACCAATGCATCTCTTTCACGTTTCCCTTTTTCCGTTTGCCTTTTCGAAAGGTTTGAAAAGACATCGCTCGTATACGGATGGTTCCATAATTCGTTCATATAGACCTTCATTTCCACGATTACACTATCTTTTTCCTCTTTAGCATTGAAAATGAGTACATCCCTGTCATAGACAAAATTCCTCGGCGGCTTGCTGGCTAAATACTTATCGGCGATATTTCTCCCACCGATGATGCCCAACTTCCCATCTACAATGATGATTTTGTCATGAAGGCGATTATGCCAGGTCCACGGCTTAAATGGCTTAACTGTTTCGTAATATCTTAATTCAATGTTTTCGTGCGAGGCCAAGGCATAACGGGCACTGCTTAATTGACCTCTGAGTCCATGAGATATTCCATCCAAAAGAATTCGGACTTTGACACCTCTGTCAGCCGCTTCGATCAAGGCTCCAATAATAAGTTCGGTTGATTTGCCTTTTCCAAAAGCATAGTAGGCAATATTGATTGAATGCTGGGCTTCCTGGATCATTCGCATCCGAGCGAGTCCCGACTCATAGCCGTCTTCGAGAAGCAGGACACGATCCACGGTGGATTCCTTCTCACCCATATATGCACCTG
>NZ_JBHVQU010000492.1:0-1438 GCF_042886655.1 Peribacillus sp. NPDC058002
ATGAACTGCACCCCAATTGTTAGACAACATCTAACAATTGGAGGTGCAGTTTTTTTGACTAAATATACGATAGACGAAAAATCAAATGCAGTTTTAGAGTACTTAGAAGGGAAAAAATCCTATAAATCCATTGCACAAGAAAGAAATGTAGGGTTATCCCCTCTGAAAAGATGGGTCGCTCGCTATCTAAAACATGGAATGGAAGGACTTGTTTCATCCTATACAAATTACACTCTGCCCTTTAAACTAGAGGTACTTAAATATATGAACGAATATGGGGCATCGATCAACGAGACCGCTGTACACTATAACCTTCCTTCCGATTCTACACTTTTGAATTGGGCAAATCAGTTTAAGGAAGGAGGTATAGACGCCCTAAAACCAAAGAAAAAGGGGCGTCTATCCATGAAAAAAGATACTAAGAAAAAATCGCCAGCTAATGGCTCTCAGGAAGCACTTCTTGCCGAATTAGAATACTTACGTGCAGAGAATGCCTATCTAAAAAAGTTGAATGCCTTAGTTCAAGAAAAGGAAGCCTTACAAAGAAAGAAAAAGCGAAAGTAGTCCATGAACTAAGGGAACAATTTGATTTAAATCTGCTTCTATCCATTTCTAACATGGCACGGAGTACGTACTATTATTGGGTAAAGGCCTTCGGGCGTGAGGATAAATACACTGAAATTAAATCCCGTATCAACGAGATTTTCCATACGCATAAAGGGCGTTATGGGTATCGGCGTATCACCCTAGAATTACGTAACCGAGGTGTTCGCATCAATCATAAAACAGTTCTCCGATTGATGAATGAACTAGGATTGAAGTCAGTGGTTCGCATGAAGAAATACCGTTCGTACAAAGGGAAAATCGGCAAGATTGCGCCCAACATTCTAGCACGTGAATTCAAGGCGGCAAAGTCCAATGAAAAATGGGTGACAGACGTCACAGAATTCCATCTAGCTGGGGAGAAACTATACTTATCAGCCATTCTAGACCTGTTTAATGGAGAAATAATCGCCTATAATATCGAATCTCGGCCTATTTATCCGCTCGTTTCCAAAATGCTGGATAAAGCCTTTGATCGCTTGGAATCGAAAGATTCACCCATTCTCCATTCAGATCAGGGCTGGCATTATCAGATGAAACAATACACATATGATTTGAAAAAACATAACATTACACAAAGCATGTCCCGCAAAGGAAATTGTCTCGATAATGCGGTCATTGAAAACTTCTTTGGCTTATTAAAATCCGAATTACTCTACCTTCAAGAATTTGAAAGCATGGAGCAATTCAAACAAGAACTAGAAGAATATATCCATTACTACAATCATCAACGAATCAAGGTAAAATTAAAAGGCATGAGCCCGGTAGATTACCGGGTTCATGCCCTCAAGGCTGCCTAAGTAAATAAAGTGTCTAACTTTTTGGGTTCACTTCA
>NZ_JBHVQU010000493.1:0-1436 GCF_042886655.1 Peribacillus sp. NPDC058002
CAACATGGGGGTAAGCGTTCCTGAGTCGAGGGCAAGGAGCTCCCCTAGTTTTTTTACTGTAAGTGTATCCTGTTCCCATAATAGAAGAAGAACAAGGTATTGAGGATATGTCACTTCGAGTTTATCAAGCAGCGGTTTATATTTCTTCGTCATTTCCCTTGAACTTGCATAAAGCAGGAAACATAATTGGTCTTCCAGTACTTTCTCTATTTTACTTTGCATCATATCACCAGCTAATTGTAGTCCATCCGATATGAAAGCATATCGAACTTATCTTTAATATAATCGTTATACATTATAAAATAAAGGAATATCAGCAAGGAATGGTCTTCCTGAACGGAAAAAGGGAGCCAGCTCTCTTAATAAACCGCTCCCTGTCCTTCATTTATAGTTCTTCCAGTTCAGATTGCTTTCACCCAATAGTTCTTCGAATGATTTATTCTTCTCCCGACGCTTTCTTTCTTCGCGTTTTTTTTCTTCTTCCGCTGCCCGTTTTTCTTGTTCAGCCTCATTAAGTTCCTTTTGCTTTTGACGAAGCTGGGACATGATATCTTGATTGATCATATCACCGAGTTTCAATGAAGATGATTCTTTATCTTGGTTTTTGCTTTGATTTTGATTTCGCTGCTGTTTCTTTTTCACCCTTAAAACCTCCTGGCCATTTATGAAATTATTATATCACGACTGCCGTTTTCCTCGTCATGGTTTTCAAACAGTGTTTTCCCATTTCCCACATGGTAAAATAAAGAAAATCAACTGAGGAGGACCTCCCATGAAGAAATGGTGGTTTACACTGGCTGGAATCCTATCGTATATCATCGGCGTCGGCATTTATTTTTCCAATCGGATCATGTACATGAAAAAGAAGGAAGATGATTTTATCCAGAATCGTGAAATCATGGCTAAACGCCTGATCACGGAGGATTTTGATAATCTGCCTAAAACGGAAATTTGGGTATCGTCACCATCCGGATATTCCTTGAAATGCTTGTTTATCGAACCGCATGATACTAATAAGTGGGTGGTCATTTCCCATGGTGTGACGGAGAACAAAGTCAATTCGATTAAGTACATGAATATTTTTCTTAAGCGGGGCTTCAATGCCATCATTTATGACCACCGCCGGCATGGGGATTCGGGGGGCAAGACGAGCAGTTATGGACATTATGAAAAATTCGACCTGAAGGCTGTAATCGATGAATTGAAAAGACGTAAAGGTCCCGACCTCCATATTGGCATTCATGGAGAATCCATGGGGGCTGTAACCCTGCTTTTATATGCCGGAATGCTTGAAGATGGTGCTGATTTTTACATTGCCGACTGTCCATTTTCAAATTTCGAGGATCAGATCAAACACCAGCTTAAACTTGTAGTCCCACTTCCCTCCTGGACCGTGTTTCCGCTTGGGCGTACGTTCATCAAACTCCGTGATGGAT
>NZ_JBHVQU010000494.1:0-1431 GCF_042886655.1 Peribacillus sp. NPDC058002
GATGGTAGGTAATCCAGAGGTATAGGTGATACTGAAAAGTTATTGGTGGACCAATTTTTAACTCTGTTTTCATATGTGGCTGAGCAAGAACGTAAAAAAATGGGCAAACGATAGGCTGAAGGAATTGAAGTGCAAAGAATAACGGCGTGATATTCGGTACGACGTAAGCATGAATGAATAACGACTTCATTCAGGTATATGAAACCGGAGTGTCGCAAATTTCTACAACCCAATAAGTTTTACAGGAAAAAACATTAAGGACTTCCTAGGCTTGTTTCAATATCATGCTTCAGAATGGGACCATTTTATCTAATTTTTTAACAAAGTTGATTGGAACGGGTGTACGAAACTCCCGCGGGGAAAGCGAGTCCAAAGGAGACCCCGCAGGTGCAAATCGCTCCAATCATTTTTACAAACCCTCAATATTGTAAATTATTTTTCTATTTCAAGGCTTTTTAACATTTGCCTTAACGCTCCAAGATGATAAGCCGAGTGGGCAATAGTCGCATTTACATTTGTCAGCCATTTTCCTAAATCGATTGTGTCGATTTCTTCGAGAAGTGTTACATATTCTTTATGTAATCCCTCCCTGATTTCCGCCCATTTCACCTCATCGACATGATGAATGGTCCAGCTTGCGCCCCAATCTTTTTCAAAGTTTGCACCACTGATCATTGTTCGGATCACCCATAAATAATACCGCATGTGGTCAGAATGAGCAGCAATGGTTGATCCATTTATGGAACACGAAGCATCTTCTGCGGTTAAACCATCAATTGTACCAAAAACCCCGGTATTCGGTTTCGATTCAGTATAATAGCTCCCTCCATTTCCCGGTCCTTCAAACGTTTCTTTCAAAAGCATTTTTAATGAACTTGCCAACGTCTCGCTCAACTCAATTCCCCCCAAGTGTTTTAATTGACTTCATTACTATATATTACACTAAGACAATTCAATATTCGTTTAAATTTTGTTAAATTAATCCAAGGATATGACGAGTTTATAGAATTACTCGTTCAACTGGCAAAAGGTATGAATTTCATTTTACTTTCGGGTACAATCTTATATCGTATTGACGCTGTTCTTGACGTGATGAAAAAATAATAACACCTTAAAAAGACCGTTCCTTTAATAAACAGGAACGGTCTTGATTTATTTATCTGAAAATATGATTCAACTCTAAAAAGTATACAATGCTAAGTCTATAGTTTTAGTAGCTTTTCAAACGCTCCTCCAGGGAAACAATTCTAAACTTTAACTCCTGATTAGAGTCCAAGCACCCTATTACAATTTGGTTATCTTCCGTAATGGTGACATATCTGAAGGTTTCTTCTCCGTGGATCTTTATTTTTGTCTCCAATGTCGTTTCCATTTTTGCAAAAACTTGATCTGTGTATGTAAGCGGAAGAATATAATCCAATACGTCATCAT
>NZ_JBHVQU010000495.1:0-1413 GCF_042886655.1 Peribacillus sp. NPDC058002
TACTGATTTCAAGTGAAATAAGTCTCTTGCTGTAATGCCTATTTTGTTCATCCTTTTCACCCTTTCATTTCTCATAGTTATGTATTTCGCTAAAGAGAAATATAAATCCTTTAGTAAATGGTAAACGCGTAATGTTTATTTATCAAGGACAAAAGAATGAAAATAATCCGGCCTATTCATCAGGTCGGATTATTAGCTATATAGGCAAAAAAACATACAATTACTTATGCATGTGTCGAGCATGTGGGAGGTGCGGCGGAATTTGGAAATTATGTTCTTCCATCATTTTATAATGTTCTTCAAAATGTGAAACCATTTTATCGGCTTCTTCTTTAGAGAGCGCGCCAAACTCGACATATTTTTCGATCAATAACTTTTTGTCAGCGAGTATCTGCTTTTGGATCTTAGCGATTTCCGATTTTTGCGCTTCAGTGAATTGGACACTTTCCTGTTTTACTTTATTTTCCTGTGCAGCCGGATGATTCAGGTTAACCAAGAACAGGGAACAGGAGGTTAGACAGATGACTAAAAACTTTTTCATGAATGAACGACTCCTTCTAATTGATTTTTGCGGAACCTATAAAGCTTGTAAGTCTCTTCCTGATGGTGGATGTTTTTCAATATGGAAGATTCCTTATTTCTTTATTATCATTTACAGCATTTACAGTTTTATGTAAAAAAATAGGGTGAGGGTTTGTTACAGAAAGATATGGGTAATTTAAATGTAAGCACAAAATTTCGTTGTAGCTTCTTATTAATAAAAAATCATTTAAAGAAGGGAAGAAGGGGGATTATCATGATTTGGACAATTATTGGTGTAATATTATTATTATGGGTTCTTGGTTTAGTCTTTAAAGTGGCTGCAGGATTTATACATATCTTGCTTATCATCGCGGTCATTCTCATTTTGGTTAAAGTTTTTAAGGGAAGGAATCGAAGATAGATGTGTATGGAAGGCTAACGTGGAAAACTTTATAAATACCAATGTAAAAGGCGGCCTGGTGGACAGGTCGCCTTGTGTTTTTCCATCAGGTTGTCAATCGTATGGAAGTGGCTGGCCTAACAGCCTTTTATGAATCCATATCGCTGCTTGGGTGCCATCCCCCATCGAAATGGTGACTTGTTCGGAATGGGCAACGAGGTCGCCGCCTGCCCAGACTCCTTTAATATTGGTTTCTTTAGTTCTGGGATGAATCACCACATGATTGTTTTCATTTACTTGCACACCTAATTGTAAGGCTAGCTCATTATTAAGTTTGTTACCTTTAAATGCCGTGAATGCTTTTTCAGCTTCGATTATTTTACCGGATGCTAATTGAATGGCTGTCAACTGCTGTTTGGCATTAACATGAACTTCACAAACTTCCTCTTCAATTACAGGAATCTGATTTTTCTTTAACTTTTCCCTATACC
>NZ_JBHVQU010000496.1:0-1411 GCF_042886655.1 Peribacillus sp. NPDC058002
AAAAAACATTGCAGTTGATTTCAGAAATCCGCTCCCTTTCCGCCGGCTGTCAGCTAGGGCTCCCTGCCGCAAAGCGTCTGTGGCGTCTTGGCTAGCCAGTTTTTCGGCAGGAGTGTCGCAACTTCTTCAATCTATTCTAGGTTTCATCCATTTAAATTAGTAATTAGAACATGGTTGTGAAAGCTTTCCGAACCTTCATTAGTCAACAAATTGGTTCCTATCTGAATTTTTAATATAAAGTTGATCGAAACTCCTGCGGCGATATCGTTTACTCCTAGGAAGCCTCCACAGGCGAAAGACCGCACTCGGAAAGCAAGTGCCTGAATTCTACAGAATGACTAACTAAGTAGGACTTGTGGGAAGAATATAAGGAATGGAAAGTCATCACAAGTTAGGATCATTAGCACTGACCGCAATATTTGAGGGAATATTATTTTAAGTCTTAAATGATCTGTACTTACATTAAATAAAACAAGCGGACAATTTTTGACCCAAACAACAAGAAAGGGAGGAATTGAAATAAATGAAGACAATGATTACATGGACAGGAGAAATGGCCTTTTCTGGCACAACTCCGTCGGGACATGAAATAAAGATGGATGCATCCGAAGATGTAGGAGGAAAAAATAGCGGAGCAAGACCCACTGAGTTACTTTTGCATTCTCTTGCCGGGTGCACAGGCATTGATATTGTAATGATTTTAAAAAAAATGCGATTTGAAACAAAGTCCTTTCAAATAGAAATAGAAGGGGCACGATCAGAAAATCATCCTAAGCGATTTACCGATTTTCATATCCACTATTTATTGGAGGGTGATCTGCCTGAAGATAAAGTGGTCCGTGCGATTCATTTATCCAAAAATACGTACTGTTCAGTATATCATTCATTAAATGCCAACATTAAAATCAGCTATTCGATAAATGGCGTTAAAGGAAAAAAAGAATTATAATTTATACATTTTTCATTTATAAGTACAGCCTTCATTTCATAAGCAAATGGAGGCTGTATTCGTCTGGAATGGACATCCTTGTTCATGGCAAATCATCTATACCAAAACGTTCAAGCCTCAGAAAATGATCCCTCTACATGTTAATCCTAGGCGTATTCTTAAGAAAAAATCATCCCAAAAGTTATTTTCCAGGCAACATTACTCCATTTTTCGGAAGGAAAGGGTTTATTTAGTCAGCAAGTAATCAAAATGTAATGGTTTGTCATTGGAATGCCCTTGATGTTAGGAGTTTATCGATATAAACTTTAGATACTATTGAGGAGTGGATAAGTTGAAAGAGATAACCATTGACAAATTAATTTTTAAAGATCATTTATCGATGATTGAACAATACTCATTGAAAGATTTCATGTTTAAGTGGCTCAACAGCCCTGAAGAAGGATTGGATGATCTTCTTCCGCT
>NZ_JBHVQU010000497.1:0-1407 GCF_042886655.1 Peribacillus sp. NPDC058002
CAGATATACAGGATGCTGACTACGGAGGATTCGGTCACTTCGTACGAAAACCTTGGATTTTTATTCACGATGTTCATCATTGTATATATCATTTTATGCGTTTCTGTCGTATTTACACTTTTGTATTATTTCAAACGACATTCCGTTATGGATGATATTTATAAGGCAGAACAGAAAGATGTAAGGCATTTTGATTCGAATTCATAAAAGGGGGGAAGGCGGTTGAGTGATGCTCTTCTTGCAATAACATTGGTCTGGGGCTTTATTTTTCTTTATGCCATCATGGCCTCTATGGACTTTGGCGCTGGTTTCTGGGCGATGACTTACATTAAAAAGGAAGAAACAAATGCTACGAAGATTGCAAATAGCTATTTATCGCCGACTTGGGAAGTGACCAATACATTTGTTGTTGGTCTTGTCATTGCGATTTACAGTTTATTTCCAGGTGCAGTTTTCCCGATTGGAGTAGCCTTGATCGTTCCTGCGAGCCTGATATTGGTCCTGCTTTGTATTAGGAGCGCTTTCTTGGTTTTTTCGCATAGCGTAGACAAATATGAAAAAGCGTTAACATATATCTCAGGATTGACGGGATTAATCATACCCGGGCTATTAATCAGTGTATTGCCCATCACCCACCTTGGATTTGTCGAAGGCGTAAGAGGAAATGAAGAATTGAATCTATCTAAACTTTTCATGAGTCCGAATGAGTATGCATTTGTGGGGTTTGGAATCATGAGCACGCTTTTTTTATCATCTTTGTTACTGTCTGATTACTCAAAACAGGCTGATGAAATGAAAGCATACAAAATATATCGCAGGGATGCGATGATTACGGGACCGCTTATGTTAGTCATGGCTCTGTTGGTTATGCTCACGTTAAAAAATGAAGCGTATTGGATCTACCAAGGAATGATGAAAAACTCGGCATTGTTATTCGTCTCGCTAGCTTTTTTCATCATTAGCGGGATAGCACTGTACTTACCCCATTTTTCTAAGCAGGAGGTTAAAGGAATGCCTCGCGTCGCTGTAATAGCGATTATCATTCAGTATTTAATCGGCAGTTATGTTTATGGTATCGCACATTTACCTTATATCATATATCCAAATGTCACGATTCTCTCAGGATTTACCGATCCAACATCTTTCCGGGCTGTTTTTGCCACATATATCGTGGGCTTTGCGATATTAGTGCCAGGGTTCTATTATTTCTGGTCCATCTTCATGAAAGATCAGCGTCGAAAGTTCAAACGGCGGCAAATGTCAAATTAGTTCATCTTGGAAAAGAGAGGTTTTCACTATGAAAAAGTTAGATCTGCTAAAATATGCGGTTTTAGTCATCTCACTCTTTTTGAGCTATCAAGCGGTTGAAGCGCATGATAAAAATTTTCAGGTCGATGGCACTTATAT
>NZ_JBHVQU010000498.1:0-1371 GCF_042886655.1 Peribacillus sp. NPDC058002
GTCATATAATCCTCACCCATTGTCAAACCTTGGAGTTTGCTTTCGATATCATTTCGGGCAGATAGAAAAATAACTGGAATATTTAATCCTAGACTGTTTACTTTCTTGGTAATTTGATAGCCATCATCTCCTGGCAGCATAACATCCATAATGACTAAATCGATCTCATGGATTATATCTATAATATCTTTTCCTTCTTTCATCCAACGTACATTGTATTCTTCGCGTTGCAAAATTTTTTTCAATAAATCACCAATCATCAAGTCATCTTCAACTATTAAAATATTATATCTTTTCATCACAAAACCTTTCTTTATTCATTTGATAAATTCCATGGCAAGATCATATATCTCATCTGGCGCATATAAATATATGCTGTGCGTCCCTTTCAGTTTTATTACATCGGCTTTTAATAGTTTCTCTGCAAACTTCTCATAATCTTCATTTTTTTGTTTTGTATATTTAGAATCCTTATTTTCATCGGCAATCGCATCTAAAAATAAAATGGGTGTACCTTTTGGAATCGGTAAGTTCACTGATTTTTTCCCATTACTGTAACTCTGTAAAAGCTCTTGCTCCATATCATCATTAAAAAACTGTTTATATGATAGTGCTTTATATATTTCCTTTTCATGGTCACTTAAGAATGATTGCCGAATCACTTCGGGATTATAAACAGTAGAAGGAAAAAGGCGGTGCAAACCCATTTTCGTTAAAATATTCACTCCTCTTACAGTCAATGAATCTACCATGCCCATTTTATGAGTTACATATTGGTGCGGTAAACCAATATCCAAAGCAATGATTCCCTTTACTTCACTTGGGTATTTTTGTGCCCAGTAAATTGCTTCGATACCTGATATTGAGTGTGGAACCAAAAAATAAGGAGGTTTATTTCCACTTTCCATCAATGATTTCCTGCTTTGTTCCAATATTGTATCAATATCCCTATCATCGTGAAAAACATCACTGTATCCATATCCAGCTCTTTCAATGACTGCAATTTTATTTTCTTTTGCAAACTTACTATATAATCCTTTCAATTCATAAACTGGAGCCGCAATCCCGGAACCGGACATAAAAACGTATGTATCCTCACCGCTGCCTTCCGTATATACATGAATTCCTTTGTTATTAAAATCAACCGATGTTCCTTCTCTAATTAATGATGATTCCTTTTCCTTTTGATAATTATGGTAAATAAAAACAGCTATTGCTACAAATATGATAATAGCAATGAAGGTAAAAAATATATTCTTTGATACTTTCAACATTTTCCTCATAGAAAAACTCCTTTCAAGTGATACTGAAAGGATATATGTTAAAAATAAATTTCTAATTAATTTTCTTTGAATATTTTAACTTCTCACT
>NZ_JBHVQU010000499.1:0-1367 GCF_042886655.1 Peribacillus sp. NPDC058002
CTCTTTATCTACATGTATCCTCATCTAATCAGCCAATTAATTGAGTTGTTATTCTTTCAATTCGATTTTCTTTGCTTCCTTGAATTAATCGTTGTACATAAATCCCAGATGTGTGGACATGTCCTGGGGCAACTTGAATTATAATCTTGAGTTGGGGAATTTAGCTTACAGAAGAGTCGAAGGACTAAGTATGTAATTAAATGAGAGTTAAAAAAACCTCATTTAGATGCGTTACGCTGAAGCGTACCATAAGTAATATAATGAGGCTTTTACGCATATAAAGAAAAAACGCTATCCTGATTATTTAATTAAAATTCAAAGTATAAATAATCAATGATCTCTTAATAGTCCATACCGCAAATGCTTACACCGCTTGTGCTTTTATTGTGAGAGTTAAGAAAAATGATAGGTAGAAGGTGACAAACATGGAAGCAATCGTCCTAGCTGCTGGATATTCCAGCCGAGCGAATGCATTTAAAATGACTTTGCCGATGGGGCAAATGAGCGTGTTGGAGCAAACGATCTCTAAATTTGAAGGATTATGCAGCAGGGTCATCGTCGTAGCTGGGTTTCAAGCGGAAATCATCCAAGAGGAAATTGCCAAAATCATCAGTAAAAATGCCTATTCATTTCAGATCAAGTTTGTTTATAATGAAAACTTTAACATGGGAATGTTTCATTCCATTCAAAAGGGCTGCAACGAAGTAAATGCCCCAACCTTCTTTATAACACCCGGAGATTGTCCGCTTGTTAAAAAAGAGACTGTTCAGCTAATAGCAAAACACAAAGGAAACGTGGTTATTCCCAGCTTTGACTATAAAGGCGGCCATCCCATTAAATTATCAAGCGAAGTGAAACAGAAAATTCTCGAAACCAATCCAGAGAGTAATTTGCGTCTGGTCCTTGGTGGTTACGAAAAGCAATACATGAATATAGATGATGCGGGAGTATTAATGGATGTTGATACACCGGAGGATTACCAAAAAGCCATTGATTATGATAAGCGAAGTAAAAATATAATTAAAAACTAGGAAAATCTTGAATAGAAATGAATCATAAAAGATCATTCTCATTGATAAAATCATAGGAAGAGGTTTCTATTCAGAATATGTCCCAATAAAAATATGAGTCGAAGGGTGTTGTTGCAATGAATCTCAAAGACATAAGCACCTCAGTGCCCAAAAAGGACCATAAAGGTAAAGTATCGGGCCAGTTGCCCTATATTAGTGACGTGAAATTGGAAAATATGGTTTATGGTGTTTTGTATCGATCGCCAATTGCTTATGGAAAAGTCATATCCATTCAATTACCTAACCTTCCGGAAGGGTATGAAGCTGTTGGAGCAGTGCATATCCCCGGACCGAATT
>NZ_JBHVQU010000500.1:0-1360 GCF_042886655.1 Peribacillus sp. NPDC058002
CAGCCTACATACCATATTCTATATACCCTGCATTTTACCAATTTTAAACAAGTGAGCAGAATGTCATCTCATTGGATTCCCTAAAATATTGCCCACTTCATTCAAACTGCCCTAAATTGTATCTGTGCAACAAATCATCCCGAACGAACTCCCTGCAAGTCGAGGATAGATGTGACCGCTCAGGATGTATCAAATCTCCAAAAGGCAAATCACCGACAAACTTAACTTCGCCTTCAAAATCCTGTCCGGATTCACCATCAAAACCGATGACTTTCACAAAGCAAGTTTTGTGACCGGTTTTCATAAAATCAATTACCGTTAAAACATGATCATGTACATCACTCATTCTTTTTTCCTCCACCCA
The DNA here is from genome assembly GCF_042886655.1 of Peribacillus sp. NPDC058002. Lineage (NCBI taxonomy): Bacteria > Bacillati > Bacillota > Bacilli > Caryophanales > Bacillaceae > Peribacillus > Peribacillus sp. NPDC058002. Next base: position 365 of record NZ_JBHVQU010000500.1, read on the forward strand.
TGAAAGCATTAAGTAAAGATATTTTTTACTAGCATTATTATAAAGAAACCGATCAAAACAACAAACCATGGTTAAGACCGCTAAAGGCATTAAACATGCTTTTCCTGAATCGCTTTTACTTTATTTTTTTATGTATTTTGGTTGATTTATTAACTATAATCTTACTTATACTGGCGTTACATGTCCTGACTTCCCAATTCATCCACTTATGTTTTTTACGTTACCCGGAAAATGCTTCTCTTAACATGTCTATGATTTCATATTATTTCCATCGAAGGTCAGTCTGGCAACGCCCTCTTCTATATAGATTTATAACCTGCTATAATCTAAGGATTGGAGGTGTGAAAAATGAAAGAAATCATCCAGATATTAGCTGAAATCGTCAATAATCTTCACGATTTCATCCTGTTCTTTGTGAGTGACACATTAAATTCAAATGCAACGGACAAAGATTTGCATTTTTGGATAATGGGAATCATCGGTATCATCATATTTTTGTTCGTGTTATTTTTATCTAATTTAATTTCCCGGATGCGTTTTGGGATAACGATACTCTCTTTCCTTTATACCTTTACAGTCATGGTTGTTTTAGTATTTGCCATTGAAATACAGCAAGCCCTTACCAGCAGGGGGAATATGGAGTTTCAGGATGCGGCGGTAGGCCTTTGGGGGTTCATCGTATTTTTCATGGTTTTTGCTGTACTATCATCCATTTTCCTTTTGGTGAAGAATTTTTTCAAGCAATCAAAATAAAGGTAACGATAGTTCACCTTGCATAAAACATTCCAAATGGCCTTTCAATAACCTTAAATTCGGATTTTGTATTGGCGGGAATGATAAACTCTCTGTAGCATCATCTTAAACCGGAAGGAAAGTTACAGAGAAGAAAATTTGATTCGGGGTAAATAAGCATATACTATCAATTACTTCGGTTCACTTTCATTGAATAAATCAATGCTGAACAGATTGAAAGAATCGTCTTCATTCATACGTTCC
>NZ_JBHVQU010000501.1:0-1359 GCF_042886655.1 Peribacillus sp. NPDC058002
GCTATTGAGATAGGGACGATCATGTCTGTTGGACCGATAGTGATGATCGTTTTTCAACCTTTTTGGGGAATTGTTTGTGATTGGAGCGGGAGACCTGCAAAAATACTCGCAATGACATCGTTTCTTGCTGGTCTATTCGGTTTAGGCTACTTGCTGTTCGAACACTATTTCCTTTTCGTATCCGTCGCAATCGCTTTGGCCATCTTTCAAAGTGCGATAATACCAGTTTCTGATAGCATCACCCTTCAATATACAACAAAAATCAAATCGAATTATGGGAAAATCCGTTTATTCGGATCACTTGGTTACGGTGTGGCTGTTTTTGTAATGGGAAAGTTATCTGAATCCTTCATGGGTCCTCCCGTTATATTTTATGCCTTTTTCTTCAGCCTGCTGATAGCGGCTAGTCTGGCTCTTCGTTTGCCCGAAGAACCACCAGGGGGGAAAGTGAACCTTTTTGGTGGAATGAAAGAATTGATTACCATGAAGCGATTTCTTATCTTTCTTGCTATAACGTTCTTGCTTTTTGGTCCTAATCTTGCAAATAATGTATACTATGGTTTGTTTATCGAGGCAAGAGGCGGTACATATACAGGAATTGGCATTGCGTTCCTATTAGCTGTATTATCGGAAATCCCCTTTATGAGAATGGCAGGTGCCTGGATTCATAAGATAGGCTTGCTGCCAATTACCTTACTGGCTGGCACGGCTTCATTGCTCCGCTGGGGTTTATACTTCACGGAACCAAGTTTGGCTACCGTATATGTGACTTCGATCATTCAAGGGTTTTCACTTGGCCTATTCATTCCAGCAGCTTTACAATATATCAGGGAAGTTGTCCCAGCACGTATAACAGTAACAGCAATAACGCTTTATTCCGCCATTGGCAACGGATTGGGGAACTGGTTCAGTACCTTCAGCGGCGGGATAATATTGGAAAAATCAGGGATATATTCAGTCTATTTATTTTATGGTTTTCTCACACTGATCGGGATGCTGCTTACAATTTGGCTCATGAAGGTAGAAAAGAATGTAAAAGTAATGGGGAAACCCATAGGTATAATGGAAAAATGATGAGAGAACAGTTCTGATAAGGAAGATCAAAGTGGGCATGCAAAACTCAGGTCTAGGGCTGGATTAACTACCGCGGCCCCCGAGTGCCTTCTTTAGTGCGTGGCATCATGTTTCAGGTCAAAAGGATTAGACAATATCAAAGGGAATTACGTGAAGGGTCAATAATCGATTAAACAGTTCTTCAAAAAGGCAGAAAGGGAATACATATGTCCCATTCTGTCTTTTTTTTTGCTCTTTTCGTAAAGATTGTTGTTTTTAAAACGAAACGATTTAAGGTTGATTGGA
>NZ_JBHVQU010000502.1:0-1357 GCF_042886655.1 Peribacillus sp. NPDC058002
AGAATCCAAACGGCTTATTGAAAAACCAAAGCAATATGGAGATTTTATCCGGTACCGTTTTTTGATTTAACATCTTTCTCTAATAAAGGTTTTGATATCAGCTGCTTTATATTGAGTGGTTTGAGCTTATTGAAAGACCCCCGGTAAATCATTCATTCATTCATTTATATCTGGTGCAGCTACATGTGATATCCATCCTTCCCGCGAAGCTGTCCAAAAGTCTCCAATGACTTTTGGACAGCTCCTTATTTTTTAAAATGTGGCCGATGCACCAAAAGAATGAGGTTGGAGAATTGCCTTGCTAATGGCAAGACGGCCAATGAAGTCAAGATATTGAAAATGACACTGGCATGGGCCAGCTGTGTCCCTTTGTTTTCGGTGAAAAAGGCAGCAGTCCTTTCCAAGATGTCCACAAAAGGCAGGAATGCGGCAACCCCGATGACGTTTAGCCAAATATGTGCATAAGCTGTGAAGGCGGCTTGTCTACCGGAACCGATGCTGGCCATGTATCCGGTGATGCAAGTGCCTATATTCGATCCGAGCATGATGATGATTGCGGAAGAGACGGATAACTCCCCATTCATCAAAAAGCTCATGGCTATCCCGATGGTTGCCGAACTGGAGTGGATGAGTGCTGTCAATAATATCCCGGCTAATAGGGCATAGTTCATGTGGCCCTCTATGTAATGGATGAGCGTTTGTATGGATGGATAGGCTGCAATCGGTGTCGAAAGCGTTTTAAAACCACTCATCGCCGCGAAGATGGCCGAGATTCCGATCAGTGACATCCCTATGCTTCTCGGTAATGCTTTCGGCAAGAGGCATAGGAAAGCGCCGCTTACGACACCGGGGATGATCCAACGATCCAGAGAGAAGGTCATGAACTCTGCTGTAAAGGTGGATCCGATATTCGTTCCAAGAATAATCCCGATTGTTTGCGGGAACGTTATGCTTCCTGCGGAAACGAGGCCGACCGTCATGACCATGACCGCCGAGCTACTCTGCAGGATCCCGGTAAAGATGGTTCCGGCAATGAAGCCTTTCCATGGCTTATCCGTAACCTTTGAGAGAAAAGTTTTTAATGCTGCACCCGACATATTGAACAGTCCGATTCGTAAAACCGACATACCTGCCAAAAATATCGCAATGAATAAAAGGAATGATAATAGCTCATGCATGACTGTCACCTCATAGTAAGCTTATGGCCCAATGACGGGAGACATGCTATAATTTGGATTCTCATGCAAATTAATCATCGTTTAGTGAAAAATTATGATAATAACATGATGATATTCAAAATAAGTTTGATTTTATTAGTTGACCTGCTAAAGATGATATATTATAATTGTTTAGTACA
>NZ_JBHVQU010000503.1:0-1353 GCF_042886655.1 Peribacillus sp. NPDC058002
GTTCTTAACATCTGAACTGTTGTATTATTTGATTTTTAACTGGCTGAAATAAGCTTTTGCTCAACTTATTTTTTCAAATGCTAAATGCTTATCTATTTCTAACCAAACCAATAGGGATAGTTATAAAGGTATTTTGTAGTCACGCCTTGGAAACGTCTAATCCACGTTTTCAATCGACTATGAAAGTTATTAACGTGCTGAATATGAAAAATACCTTTCTTCACCCGTAGTTTTTGACGTTCATTGATTGTTTAGTATTGTAAGCCTTTAATGTTGGCAAACTTCTTGTAGTTAGTTACCGTATCAGTGCATAGTAAAGCAGTTGGATGAATATATTTGCCAATCGCTGCATCAATCTCTTCGCTTTGACACGCCCTGTACCGGCTTTTAGAGCAACGATATTATAAATACGGTCTTGTGCGGCCACAACAGCAATTTTTAGGTCAGATATGCCTCTTTTTTCGTCTTTTGCAGTACACTTCTTGGCTATATGGTGTGTAACTTCTTGCCCTTTCATTGACTCAAGAAAGAAAGTCTCGTCAATTTCCACAATACCTTATAATTATTCAAAGTCTACTGAACGAAGTGCATTTAAGATTTTATGTCTCCAATAAAAAGCAGTTGAAATGTGTATTTTTAGGCGTTTAGCAATTTTGGGCAGTGTGTAGCCTTCAACCATCATTTCCATTTACTTTACCCATTTTTCAGGATAGCGTGAGCCTAAAAATGGTGTTTTGGTCATATCGTTAAAGGTCTTATTGCAATCTTTACACAGATAGCGTTGACGTATCTTGTACTTTCCTTTCCGTTTTGCTGCTGTACTCCCACAATGAACCCAAGCCATTCCGCTACTAAAACGAATTTCTTGGATAGTTTTGAGAAGTTCGGTAATCTTATCAGGTTCATCTGGAAATAAGTCGTTTTTAAGTGCTTTAAAAGCTCAAATTGTTCTTCTTTTGTAAGTTCATTTACATCTTCATACACATCTAACCACATACCGTCGCCACCTTAAACATGATTTTATCGACCTATCAATAGGGGGGCAAGAAAGCAACAATTTATGCGAAAACAGCGTTAAAGAAACATTCCAGTTGTTTGGAACGGAAGGCGCGAGACTCCTGCGGGAAACGCGTCCAAGGGAGACCCCACAGGCGTTAAGAGCGCTGTGGAGGCTCCCGGGCCGCCCTCGGAAAGCGAGTGCCTGGAGTGGAAATGAAAGTTCAAATTTCACAAACCCTCAAAAAAGTTCCCGTTGATTTCATAAAACCGTACCAAGAAGGAAAACCTATTTTTGTTTTAGGCTCTTTTCGTAAAGATTGTTGTTTTTAAAACGAAACGATTTAACGTTGATTG
>NZ_JBHVQU010000504.1:0-1342 GCF_042886655.1 Peribacillus sp. NPDC058002
CCCGCTGCTCCCGCAGGAGTCTCGCACTTGCGCTCCAATCAACCTTAAATCGTTTTGTTTTAAAAACAACAATATTTACGAAAAGAGCCTAAAACAAAAAATCCATTAATCATTTAATAATGAAAAATGGATTTTAATAAACTTTTATAAGATTCTAGTTATAGACCCGCATAATTCGTTCAATGAATTTTGAAAAATCTATTTTTCCAAAGCAAATAACGAAACATTTGGCCACAATTTCTTGTCTAAATCATCCAGATAAGGAACTTCATTTCGTACCTCTGATATAATTGAAAAATCCACATCATGAATTAGAATGCCCTGCTCTGATCTTGAAGCTTCACATAGGACCTCACCGGTCGGAGCAACAAGTTTACTCTTTCCGCAACTTCCCTCATTAACCGTGTTTACGCCAAGAATATAAACCGTATTATCGAGTGCACGTGCCGGAAGTTGAATATCCCATCTTGTTTCAGCTCCGTAGCTCCATACTGAAGGAACAATAATAAGTTCTGCACCTTGAAGAGCTAGAATTCGGCTTGGTTCAGGAAATTCAATATCTGCACAAATAAGTACACCTATTTTCCCTTTCGATGTTTCTATTGCATTATAGACTTTCTCACCAGGAGTAAATATCTCCTTCTCTCTTCCCCATAAAAATGATTTTCGATAAGTGGCAATGACTTCCCCTGTTGACTCAATTACAGCTAAGGATATGTAAAGGCTTCCACTTTCCCCCTCAACAAATGGGACGATGAGTATTACTTTTAACTCTTTAGCGAGCTTTTGAAATAATGAAACAGTCTCTCCAGTCGAAAACTCTTGCAACGATTCGAATTGCTCCTTCGATAAATAGTAACCACTCACCCAAAGTTCGGGTAATACGATTAATTCAGCTCCCTGTTTAGCCGACTCTTCAACCATTTCTATACAATTTTTAATATTTTTATCCCTTTCACCAGGGATAGCTTGTAATTGAACTGCAGCAACCTTAATCAACAAAAGCACATCCTTTTCTGCAAATGAAAATTATCAGATTTTTTAGAAACCTGTGTTAAATTTAATAATATTTTATTTCCTTTAATTAAGCAATGATTATTTCTTTTGGTATATAATTTTGAATTTTTTATTTCAAAAAATCTAAAAATTGTGTAAACTATAATCAATCCAGTTTCGGTTAGGGTAAATTGTAAGCTTTTACACAATATTTTTCAGGGAGGTCTTCATGAAAAAACAACAGAATGATTTAGAACAATCACTCAGTTCTCGTCACATGTCAATGATTGCAATCGGAGGTGTCATTGGTGCAGGTCTTTTTGTAGGTAGTGGCGCTGCCATACAT
>NZ_JBHVQU010000505.1:0-1339 GCF_042886655.1 Peribacillus sp. NPDC058002
GTAAAAATATAATTATCTTCGTGACAATGAAGGCAAAACGGAAAAAATTCGCGACATGAATATCGCGAATTGCTTCCTGGAGTTCTATGACTTTATGAAAAACGTATTACTCCTAACTTATTCCCATATAAGAAAGCGACATCCCATTTTATCCTTTTCAGGCCTATCAGCAGCTAAATTAGACTGTAGAGTTCGTTGGCGCGGAACATGTCGGCAACCATGCCTTTCGAAAAACAATATGCTATTGGTTTTACAAAGCCGCTAAGGATATTTCCGAACGTGTACATTACGAATGGGAGTAACAAGGCATACTGCGCATTTCGCAAATTCCATAGTCTAAGAGAATTCCATCCTAATAAGTCGAACTCCATTACGTGAAAGAATCGACTTTATTCCTTTAGCTTTTCCTGCCTGTACAACATAATTGGTTTTGTGATGCATTCATCATGAAATTTTTTTCGTATACCATACTTGCACCGGTTCGAGCATTTGCTGAAGCCATTTTCCCATATTGTCATCCTATCGGGTAGGTTTCCTATATCGCATTGAAATCGATATTTTTCTGCCAGTCTTCATATGATTCAGGATCGATTTTCTTTGCTTGTTCCAGGAATGAATCCAATAACCCCAATTTCTTTAGATCACGAAACATCTTCGGATTATATGGGTCATTCATTGTGAGGCCATCTGAATGATCGATTGCTTTCAGCACATTTCCCTTTGTTACAACAAAATGTCCGATTGAGGTCTTGATTCTACTAAATCCAACTCTCTTTAGTTCCTTTCGAATCATTATGATTTGTTCTGTAAACGTTTCGGGAATATCCTGCTTTCCTTTCAAATAATCTTTTAGATTGGGACCTTTTAAATACTCCATAATTACATAGTTTGGTCCGACTTCATATAACCTCGGAACAATATGGGTTTCCTTCGCTGCTTCAAGTGCTTTCCCCTCTTTAGTTGCTGCATTAGGATTGACATATATTTTTACGCAAAGATCTTCATCAAGCTGAAAAACTGCACCTTGACTTCCTTCCCCAATTAGTTTAAATTTGGTTGGATTATGAATAATAAGTCCCTTTTTACCGTTCTTTTCTATTCTCTCAACCTTTATTGATTTAAAATCCTCCATCTACTCTTGCACCTCTTTTCTTCTTTTTAATAACCATTACCTATAATATGAAATCATCGATTAGTTGCTTTAGGTTAATAACACACTTTATCACAAAATTAAGTCATCCCCTCTTTTACAGGCTTCTTAATGATGAAAAGGTCCTAAAGGAAAGCTTTTCCCAGCATTTCTTCAGTGTCTTATGCTCATATACGTACAATTAAAAAC
>NZ_JBHVQU010000506.1:0-1315 GCF_042886655.1 Peribacillus sp. NPDC058002
GCTTACATCTTGATAAGCCAAATTGACATAATAAGCATTTCAATTGTAAAATTAACTGAAATTTAAGATAATTCTTTTCCCTAGGAAGGTGTTTAGACGTGTATCGGATTTTAGTAGCAGACGCCATTAAACCAGAAGGACTCGGACCGCTATCAGAGGCATCCAATATTCATCTCATTCAGAAAACCGTAGAGGAAGCTGCAAACGAACTTGATCGGATCGATGCAATTCTTGTAAGAAGTGCAACGAAGGTTTCGGAAGAGTTAATGAACCGTATGCCGCAATTAAAAATTATAGCACGCGCTGGTGTCGGTGTTGATAACATAGACATCCCGGCAGCGACAAAACGCGGGATTGTCGTGGTTAATGCACCTGACGGCAATACCATTTCAACTGCTGAACATACATTTGCGATGATGGCTTCATTAATGCGCCACATTCCGCAAGCTTATGCTTCACTGAAGAATGGGGAGTGGAAACGTTCCTCTTATACAGGAACTGAACTTCGCGGTAAAACATTAGGTATAGTTGGCTTTGGACGTATCGGAGGGGAAATTGCAAAACGTGCTAAAGTGTTTGGCATGGATGTCATTGTCTATGATCCGTACCTGACTGTCGATCGTGCAAAGAAAATGTCCGTAACGGCCCTGCCGTTAGATGAATTGCTTCCTAAAGCAGACATCATTACAGTTCATACACCACTAACGAATGATACTAGAGGATTAATCAATAAAGAAAAACTGCTTACCTGTAAAAAGGGGGTTTATGTACTAAACTGCGCCCGTGGTGGAATTCTGGACGAAGATGATTTATATGAAATGTTAGTCGAAGGACAAGTTGCAGGGGCGGCACTTGACGTTTTCGTCGAAGAACCCCCACTTGGCCATAAACTGCTTGAACTGGATAGCGTCATTGCTACACCGCATCTTGGTGCTTCCACTAAAGAAGCCCAATTAAATGTTGCGGTACAGGTTGCCCAGGAAGTATTGACCTATTTTGAAGGAAACCCAGTCTCAAGTTCAATCAACCTTCCAGCCATATCTAAAGAAGTGTTTGAAAAGGTACAGCCATTCTATCAACTTGTTCAGCAAATGGGATCCATTGCTTCTCAGTGCATGAATGAAGGAATTCAGGAAATCTCCGTTACGTATGCAGGAGAATCATTGGATTTCGATACAGCGATTCTTACAAAAAGTCTAATCTCTGGCTTTTTCAGATCAAGAGTCGATGCATCAGTCAATGAAGTGAATGCCTTGTTGATCGCAAAAGAGCATGGCATAACCGTTGGTGAAAAAATCTCTACGGACTCTTTAGG
>NZ_JBHVQU010000507.1:0-1311 GCF_042886655.1 Peribacillus sp. NPDC058002
ATATTCTTTAATCTGTTTTCAATAATACTTGAAGAAAAAAATACAATTAGTATAAGAGCTATTCCCACAAATAATTCCATTTTCTCCCCCGATGAATTCAGTTTATATTTAAGAGTATAACTTTACTAACCTATATTTTCCAGAACCATTATGCAACTAACCTTCCCCGAAGTTCTAATATAATCAACAACATCCTTTTACAGGGCCTATTAAAATTCTATATCATCTAAGAAAAAGTCCACATCATCGACTAGTATTAGATCAGCTTGCCACAGAGCGTAGTCAAAAGCTGAAAATCTACTGTCTTTCTCCTAACTTCATCTTTTTTGACAAAGTCTTTATTTCCATCATTTTTAACTTTTACAACAATGTAATTTGTATTCCACTTCATCAATGGATTATCTCCATTTCAACTCTAGGAGCAAGTTTTGCATAGATTGCATGAGGGTTTTGTATAAATAAAACTTTGAACCCTGCTTCTTCTGATGCTTGTTTCACAATATCCAAACGAAACGTATCTCCAACAATGATATTTAGCCCGTATTTCTCTCTCACTTCACAAAAGTAATTGACCATATAACTGATATCAATAACGGGTTCATCCAATAATGTAATCACCCCATCCTCTTCCCATTCAAGTATTGGTGTTTTTAATTTTGCTTCTTTGATAAAATCACGTCGTGCTAACTGATGGCTTTCCCATATATAATTCTCACCATCCTTAAATAAAACACCGCGTGCTGTAAAGTCTTAATGAATGAGAAATTCTCTGGCACCTACACATGTTTTATTTTCTAATCGATCATATGGAATAAGTCTTATTAGCCGCTTGGATATCTTCCCAGGATGCTACCATAACCGCATTATTATCTTATGGAAGATTCATCCTTTCGGCCATGAATTCAGGTAGCCCTGATGGGTCATCTTCCAGATCCAAATAATAACCCGATTTAACAAAGGTATTTCTCCAGGCGCGATATAACCGTTCCTTTTTTCTTTTGCCAGAGACTTTATCAACTACATAAAAATTCACAATACGAGGGATTCTATAAAAAGGTAGAATATTACCCGAGGTGAATATGAAAACAAATAAACATGAAAATCCAAATAAGAACTTTTCGATTCTAATATGGAAAATAGCAATAGGTTCTACTCTATCCTGGGAATTATCAAAACTATTGGGTTCCGACCACCCTTACTTAGCTCCACTTTCGGTCATTCTATGCCTTCAATCAACAATTGATAAAACGGTCCAACAATCCATACAACGTGTAATTGGTACCATGATTGGTATTTCCGTTACTGTACTCC
>NZ_JBHVQU010000508.1:0-1285 GCF_042886655.1 Peribacillus sp. NPDC058002
TGACTACGGTCATGTGGTGTAAAACGATACAAGAAGCTTGGACTTGCGTCTTCCGTTAAATACCAAATCCCTGTTGAATGGTCAACATGCCCAGCTTCATGAGAGAAATAACCCATATCACGGATTGGTGTTCTTGACATTTCGTTTTCAGGATCAAGCGGATTTACTTCAAATACAAAGCCATGTCCCATATCACGGGTTTCTTCCATTGTTAACCAGGTATCCCAAGTCGTAGCTCCACCCGCACAGTTACGGATTGTACCTGAACTTGATACATACTGATCAATGACTTTATTATTTTGTCCAACGATCAATGTGGTTGTGCCACCCGCAGCACCAGAACTCCACGGTTTTTTTCCATTTACAGGGTAATCAGAATTTGTCCCATTTTCATGGTTTCTTACAAGTATGGTTGTACCCTTCTCTCCTTTATATGCAGCCATTCCATCGTGAGCAGAAGGGACAAGGTCACCATTAGGCATGACATCACCAGTTCGTGAAAGCATTGTGTAATGAAATCCCCTTGGAAGATCAAGAATTCCATTTGGATCCTTTACTAGCGGGCCATATCCATCAAAACCGCTTGTTGGATTGCTAGATTCCACTGCAAACCCTTTTGTAGTTCCCGCAAGAGAAAATACCCCGGTTGAACCAAGTGTTAATGCTAAAGTGCTCATTCCACCAACTTTTAAGAAATTACGTCTGTTTAAACCGCTATTGCTAGATATCATTAACATTACCTCCAAAATTTTTTTGAGGGATGCTATATTCCTTAAAGCAAACTCCCCCCTCAAAATTAACAAACCTTTTTAAATGTTCTGTTAATTGTGTGTGATTTTATATCTTTGCCTGATAATCAAGCTAAAAGTCACGGTTAATACACAAAAAATGGAGGTTATTACCACATTTACAACATGCATAAGGAGGAAATTGATGGTATGGATTCAAAGTCGAGAAAATAATGAGGATTTTGTCATAAAAAGATCGATGCAGATTATTAAAGCTTCTTAAAAGTTTGTAAATAATCCAAGATGAAAAACTTGTTAACCCGTTTTTTCTAGTAAATAATTGAAAAGAGGAATCGGTTAAAGTCATGATTAACATAAGAACATAAATCAACAGTTTCATTAGGAATGGGTAGGCGAGACAACTCGTCTTTTTATTTTTCACTTTAAGAGGATAGATCCACCCATGATAACAATGAAAAACAAACTTATTGAACATTTGGAGGACTTGGTCCACATTACTTGGTGCATAGTAAGGATTCTGTCACTAATACACATAT
>NZ_JBHVQU010000509.1:0-1281 GCF_042886655.1 Peribacillus sp. NPDC058002
TTGTGAATCCGGCTTTATTGTCTTCAATCGGAATTCCATTTGAACAAGTTTTCATGGCAACGGTCATATCAGCGGTGATTGGTACCCTTATCATGGGGCTTGTTGCAAAATACCCGATTGCGATAGCACCAGGGATGGGTTTGAATGCGTATTTTGCCAGCGTAGTGGGGGCACAGGGCCTTTCATATCAGACCGTATTCGGTACGGTTTTCATTGCTGGTTTGCTATTTCTATTAATTAGCGTGACAAGCTTGCGTAAAATGATAATTGATGCGATTCCTAACTCATTAAAATATGGCATCACGTCCGGAATTGGTTTATTCATTGCGTTTATCGGATTGAAAAATGCTGGAATCGTAGTGCCTAATGAATCAACGATGGTGTCGCTTGGAGATTTGCACCAGCCTGGAACCGTTTTGGCGCTAGCAGGTTTATTCATTACCTTGATTTTTATGGCCCGTAATATTAAAGGGGCAATTTTCATTGGTATGATCATTACGGCAATCATTGGCTACTTTATCGGTTTGCTCAACTTTGATGGGGTCTTATCTGTACCTCCGACACCGGTATTTTTCGATATCGATATTGCCGGGGTCTTCACGAATTCATTATATTCAATTGTTTTCGCCTTTTTACTTGTGACGATCTTTGATACGACAGGAACCTTGATTGGCGTGACGGAACAGGCTGGACTAACGAAGGATGGGAAAATCCCTCGTGCCAAGAAAGCCTTTTTAGGTGATGCGATTGCGACGACAGTCGGCTCGATGTTTGGTACAAGCCCTTCGACGGCATATGTTGAATCGAGTACGGGAGTAGCCGCAGGGGGACGTACGGGATTAACCGCTACTGTCGTGGCAATCTTGTTTGCTGCGTCGATTTTCTTTTCTCCATTGATATCGGCAATTTCGTCCGTTCAAGCAATCACAGCTCCCGTTTTGATCATTGTAGGATGTTTCATGATGGAAGGGTTGGCTAAAGTAAATTGGAAAATTTTCGATGAGGCGTTTCCGGCATTTGCGATCATTTTAACGATGCCGCTTACTTCAAGTATATCTACAGGGATTGCGATCGGGTTCATTACATTTCCCCTTATGAAGGTATTCAGTGGAAAAGGAAAATCGGTACATCCTCTCATTTATATTTTTGGATTTATATTTTTGATTCAGCTGATTTTCTTCCCTACTCATTAAAGTATGAATGTAATCAAAAAGACATGCTGTCATTGCAGCGTGTCTTTTTTTGTTTTTAAATTAGTAATATTTGGACATGGTTCACTTC
>NZ_JBHVQU010000510.1:0-1274 GCF_042886655.1 Peribacillus sp. NPDC058002
GGGTATAAGTGATAAGCGCAGCTCTGCGGCTTCTCTCTTAATGGAGAATAAATAAGCTGCCAAACCTAAGATGGCTGTAAAAATCAGCATGGCGATCGATGAACTGAAATCCCCGCCAGACAAGTCACGAAGCCATCCCATGATATAGCTCGAAAAGCCGCCCATGATATTCGTGAATCCAATTAGACCAGCGGCCCGTCCTGCCGTTTCAGGTGTTGAGTATTTTACCATGAGCATATTACTTAAATGGAACACACCGCCTTGACATCCCATTGCCAGTCCCATGCATAGTCCGGCCAAAATAGGATTGGGAATGAAGACAGCAACAGTCAAAAAGACGGCCGTCAATGAAAATAGAATTGTGGCCATCAAACTTGGACGTCTGGTTTTGTCTGCCAGAAAACCGCATGCCAAGACAAATCCTAAAGCGAATAGCCAGGAAAGTGAAGTGATGCTCGACATTCCTTCCTTTTCGAATCCTTTTGCTTCAATGAGATATGTAGGAAGCCAAATGCTGATTCCGAAAAATAAGAAGGAGCATACGAGCATGCCGAACCAAACGATCCAGAAACGATAATCTTGGGCGAAACTTTTGTTCTCGGAGGGGGCGGTTTCTTTAATTTCATCATCCGTTAGGCGAATGAAAGCCAATTCCTCCTTACTTATACGGGGGTGCTCTTCTGGTGTATTCCTTGTCATAAAGATGAACATCGGGATATTTATAAATAAGTTGAAAGCTGCAAGCATAAAGAAAGCTGCTTGCCAGTGGAGTAAAGATATTAAGAGCACCAAAACAACGGCTCCCATTGCCGGTCCTAAATAGTTTCCGGTAAGCCAAGATGCCTGGGCCCTCCCCAATTCGCGTTTATTAAACCAGTTTGAAATGAGTTTTCCGGACACCGGAATCATCATCCCTTCACCAAAACCAAGAATGACCCTGCTTATTAAAAATATTTCATATGAATTTGCCAGGCCTGACATAATCATCGTGAGTGTCCAAACGAATAAACCGGCGATGGCTGTTTTTCGGGCACCTAATTTATCAATGATGAAGCCCCAGAAAAGATTCGACACTCCATAGGCAATGGTGAATACAAAAGATAGAAGACCGATCTTTGCATTTTTGTCATCGCCTGTCATACCGAGTGCATGCAAGAATTCAGGATCTGTTTGAATGATGGAAATGCCAACCTTATCAATTTGTCCGAAAAACCAAAAGAAAAAAATTGGAACGGCAATATACAACCATCTTTTCTGACCATTTAGCATAATAC
>NZ_JBHVQU010000511.1:0-1269 GCF_042886655.1 Peribacillus sp. NPDC058002
AAGCTATTCCTTTTATTTATACTTCCCCCTTACCTACCCATTATTTTATTAAACCTATTTAAGGATGATGATAGAATTTATATATTCTAGCGAGGTTTATGTTGAAATTTCATTAATATAAATACATACTTTACAAATGAAATTTGTAAAAATACGAAAAACAAATATTGAAAACCGCCATTTTCAGGCACACTAGTATTAAAAACAGGAGGATATTATGACACCTCGTAATGTTCCGGCTAAAGATGATTTAGAAGTGAAAGATACCCTCGCTTCACCTGATAAGGAAAGTGAAGTAGCCAAACTCAATCGATTATTAGGTGCGGTCATGCGATATTTATCAGATGATGAGCAAGAAGAAATTGATATAGAGTATCTTCTCGAAAACACCGAAGGGCTGCGGGATTGGTGGAGCAAATACAGGGAGCTTGATCGAAAACGGGTCGAAGAAGAAATAAAAAATTCCCTGACAGCTCTATCCCTTGAAGAACTTGAAAACATCCGTGAACAAATCCGCACAAAGGAATAATAAAAAAATCCCTGCACTGGGATTTTACCAGATCATGCAAGGATTTTTTTGTTTTCTACCATATACAAAGAAAAAGCATTCCATTCATGTGGAAATCATTTGATTCAAAGACCACTCAATAAACTTAGTTCTAGTTGAACGATCATGGAATCAACTAATGCATTCAATGGATTTAAAACTGTCATTCCTGTCTGAAGTTCATATCTCTTTGCTGCTTCGACCATTGATAGTTGAGCCACCGACAGTGGTCTATTTTCGTTATTAAACTGGTATAGGAAGTTCAAAATTTTCTCGTTATACCTCTCTCCCAATCCCTGCATAATGAATTCAAAGGCATTGTCGATGATGATAACTTCAAAATCCACAGCCCCATATTTTTCAGCATGGGCATTTAAACGTTTGACTGTTCCTTCAACAGTGGCAGGGTTCGTGAATAATATCATCTGCGGTTGCTGCAATTGGCAAATTTGCTCAAAATATGGTTCATCAATTTTAATGATAGGCATTGGTAAGGATAGCTGCTCTTCGTTTAAAATAGCGATGTAATTTGTACAGGTTATCAGAATGGCATCCACTTTACATTCGGCAATCCATTCTACTTGTTGTTTAACCCTTTTTTGAGCATCCGAATGCTTAAAATTTTTATCCGTTGGCACCCGTTGCACCAATCCCGGATCTACAAAATGAAGCCATTCAATATCGAAATTCGAGAATGCGGTTTCTATGTATTCTATATTTGC
>NZ_JBHVQU010000512.1:0-1269 GCF_042886655.1 Peribacillus sp. NPDC058002
GGCATTGAATACAGAGGTTATATTCTTTTCCATTTGAAGCGAGTTAACCTGTGCAGGCATCAGTGCAATATCAACGCCAGATTTCAGGGCAAGGACCACAGCTTCTTCCTGTCCGAAGTTGTCCGCAATGGCATTCATATTCAAAGCATCTGTAACCACAACACCGTTAAAACCCATGTCCTCACGTAATAGACCCGTGATGACCTTTTGTGACAACGTTGCAGGAACCATTATTTCTTGACCGTCTTTTTTACTGATATACTTAGTGGCATCGAAAGCAGGAAATTGAACATGTGCTGTCATCATCATATCAACTCCACCATCGATGGCCCTTTGGAAAGGAACCAACTCAATGGAACGCAAACGTTCTTTATCATGAGAAACAAGGGGAAGACCATAATGACTATCGACTGCTGTATCTCCATGGCCGGGGAAATGCTTGGTCGTCGCTATCATGTTCTGATTTTGCAATCCTTTTATCGTCTGAATGCCAAGCTTTGATACCAGTTCCGGATCTGAACTGAAGGAACGGACACCAATAACAGGATTTCCTGGATTATTATTGACATCGACAGACGGCCCGAAATTGACATTTATGCCAAGTGACGACAGTTCCTTGCCAATGATTTCTCCAGATTGATAAGCGTAGCTCTCATTTCTGGCTGCACCAAGTGCCATATTACCAGGAAGGTTCGTTCCAGATTGAAGGCGAGTTACGATTCCTCCTTCCTGATCGATCGTTATGAACAGCGGCAGGCCCGCGCTTGCCTTCTGCAAACCATCTGTTAGCCGAACCGTTTGTTCGGTATCGACTACATTCTCAGCAAACAAAATCACACCGCCCAGATGATATTTTTGGATGATGCTTGCAACTTCTGAGTTCATTTCAATAAACCCGGTCGCCTTCGCTTCTCCTTGTTTTTGCCAATTACGAAAATCCGGCATTAGCATTTGACCGACTTTTTCATCGATTGTCATGTTTTCTACGATTTCCTGAATATCCGATACAGATTTTTCATTCTCTGATCCCTTTGCTGTTGCATTCCCTCCCAGAATGGATAAAACAAAGAATAATGCGATTCCAGCAGGGGCACATATCCTTTTTATCATTTAGTGTTTCCTCCCTTGTATACTTTTTAGTTCCGTTAGCAACAATTCCATATCCACTTTCATGAAGGGGGAAAAATGATTGGAAATGAACTATATAGATCCTATAAAGAAAACAAGGCAGCAATGGAAACCCATCAGCCGCCTCTTTTAACAAGCCTT
>NZ_JBHVQU010000513.1:0-1265 GCF_042886655.1 Peribacillus sp. NPDC058002
CAATTATAAATTACTCTACGTACACGCAATATAAAAAAATTACAATGCTGAGTACAAACGCTAATGCTCGAGAACAAGGGGGAAAAACAGTGCATCATAATCTGGTTCAGTCAATAATCGAACAATCAGTCATGCTTAAAAGTGAAGCAGATTGGGATAAGCTCGTTCAACAAGTTAAAAATTCAAAATTTGTATTGCTAGGTGAGGCATCGCATGGAACATCCGAGTTTTACACGGCCAGAGTTGAAATAACAAAAAAACTGATTCAAGAAAAAGGGTTCACCTTTGTAGCGGTTGAAGGCGATTGGCCCGCATGCCAGGCAATCAATAGGTATGTTAAAGGCTATGACCAAGTATTTAATTCGGCGAGGGATGTGCTTAAGATTTTTGACCGCTGGCCGACCTGGATGTGGGCAAACGAGGAAATGATCGACCTGATTGAATGGATGAAAGAATACAATGAGTCTGGACAAAATCAAACGAAAGTTGGATTTTATGGGATAGATATTTACAGTCTTTGGGAATCTATGGATGAAGTTATCCATCACTTAAAACAAATTGATTCACCTGACCTCGAGGCTGCAAGACGGGCGTTCACATGTTTTGAACCATTCAATCGGAATAATGAAGAGTACGCAGTTTCCGCAGGCATTTTTTCAGAAGACTGTATAGAGGAAGTAGCCAAATTACTGACAACTATTCAACGGAAAAAAGAAAAATACCCAAATCATGAAGAATTGAATTTGAACCTTCAAGTGAATGCATTAGTAGCGTATAATGCAGAAAATTATTACAGGACAATGGTCGTTCATGATGATAAATCATGGAATATCCGAGATATGCATATGGTGGATGTGCTAAATGAAATAATGGATTTTTACGGTTCAAAAGGAAAGGCGATTGTATGGGAACATAATACCCATGTTGGGGATGCCAGCGCTACTGATATGAGAGATTCCGGGATGATTAACGTAGGGCAGGTCATTCGTGAACAAAACCCAGCTGAAGATGTATTTATCACAGGTTTCGGAACCTATACGGGAACTGTCATTGCAGCAGATGAGTGGGGTGTGGATCTTGAAATAAAAACAGTACCCCCTGCAATGAATGGAAGCTGGGAGGAGGCAATGCACCTTTCGGGGGCTTATGATAAGTTGCTCATTTTCACCGATGAAAATCGGCAGCTATTCCAAGATAGGATTGGACATCGGGCGATTGGAGTTGTATACAAACCGGAATATGAACAATATGGAAACTATGTACCT
>NZ_JBHVQU010000514.1:0-1265 GCF_042886655.1 Peribacillus sp. NPDC058002
ATATTAGCCTATTAAAAGGAATGTATTTTACAACGAATGCGACTAATTTGTATGTCAATGTTTTAAATAATAGCATAGCCATTATCTAAACAAAGAACAAATAGATGAAGAATGTATGACGAATATCACAGAGAGATAACGATAAGGTATCAAAATTAAAAATGTGAAACCAAAAATACATGATCGGTAGCCACTAAAGGCATGATATCAATGGTGGAGTTCGGTTATTAATCGCAATATATACATTCAGATTGAATCCAGGATCATGTGAAAGTGAGAATGAACGCTACATTATACATAAACAGATGTTATCACATGCTCTGCTACCTTGCGGGATGATCTTTGGCTGCATATGAAAAGAGATAAGAATCATTGATTTCTATAGATTGACTTTTCAGGTCCCTACAGTTTTTGCTTTACCAAGTCCTCTGGTTCTCCACCTTCACTCCATTCCTTTTTTCAGCAGCAAATGATCATCCGTTTATTTTTCCTTAAAGCAGGGATCAAAATTTGCTAATAAATTAAAAAACCGAGCCTTTTGGAGGCTCGGTTCACTGATAAATAGTTTCACTTTGTGCAAGTTTCTCAATTTCATCAGAATTATAAAAATGATATCCTTTTGCCGTCGTTTGGGCCGCAGCGTACATTGCAGCAGCTACTTTGTTTGCATTTATTGCACGATATGGACGTACAGGACCCACAAAGACATATTTAGCAAAAGTACTTATCAGCCCAGAAATCTTTTCACCTGCCCTGAATTCCTGGCGTTCTCCAAGTAATAAGGAAGGGCGGAATATATGTACAGTATTCAATTCCAAGTGTTGTAGTGTTCCTTCTACATCGCCCTTAACACGACTGTAGAAAAACTTTGATTTGGAATTCGCTCCCATTGCAGTTATGACGAGTCATTTTTCAACATTGGCTGTCTTTGCCATTTTAGCTGCTTCGATAACATAGTCATAATCCACTTTACGAAAAGCTTCCTTCGATTTAGCCTTTTTGATCGTAGTACCCAAACAAATGAAAACATCGCTGACTTTGAACAAATCGGAGTACTTGGATAAATTATTGAAATCCACCACATGGCCTATGCACTTGGCATCCGTTATTTTCATTTCGCTTCTTGTCAGTAAATGGATTCCACTATAGATTTTGCTGTTGCTTAGCTCTTTCACCAACTGGGTGCCGACTAAACCTGTAGCCCCTAAAACCCATGCCGTCTTATTAGTCATGATTCCCTTCTTTCTATAATTAGTACCTTACTA
>NZ_JBHVQU010000515.1:0-1265 GCF_042886655.1 Peribacillus sp. NPDC058002
CAGATATACACCATATGCACGAATCATCGTTGCTTCATATTTATTGGATCAAGTGGGTGAAGATTTTGGTGAAGTGCTTCGGAACATCGTTCATGATCGAGAATCCGGAGGCTTCACACTAGGCTTGGAGGGTGTTACGGAAAATACGGATGAATACGTCATTTTTGCAACGGCCATTTCATACTTGCTGGGAACTCCAAACCATGATGCCATGTCAGGAAAATATTATGCCCGCTTTAGTGTTCAAGACACGGATAGTAGTGATTCGTATTTGCGTCAGGCTTATCGTTTATTTACCCTTCATACGGACGGCACCTTTGTAGATGAACCGACGGATTGGTTACTAATGATGAAGATGATCGAACAAAATGCACGCGGTGGAGAATCACGTTTATTGCACTTAGACGATTGGAAAGAGCTTGATATGTATGTGAATCAACCATTATCCAGCCACAAATTCACGTATAAAGCTCCAAAAAGCAAAAATATTGATCAGGAGATTGAAAGATTGACTTTCTTCAATCATAATAACAAACCTGGTATATGTTTTATCGATCAATTCGTTTATCCTGAATCAATCGAACAAGCCAAATATTTACGCGATTTATCCAATTCATTAGAAAGCGATGAAAGTGTGCTTGAACTGGAACTGCCTGTTGGAGATTTAGTTGTCGTAAATAATATATTCTGGCTTCACGGACGCGCTGCATTTGAAAAGGATCCGAACCTGAACCGTGAATTACTTCGCCAGCGCGGAAGATTCAATCAATAGTTTCATTTTGTAAACCCAAATTTTTATTCATCCCCAAACACCATTTTAAGATAAATTCTTTTCAACCGAAGAGTTGGAAAGCAATTTATCTTTTTTTTAGGTTCAGTTAAAGAGTAATCTTGTAAATGGAAGGAATTTACAAGATTAGGGTTCTTTTCTTTTTTATTGCGTAAAAGTCTAAAAAGTATGATGTCTAAAGCACCATTTGAATCTGATGTTAGAAGCTCATTTAAGTCCGACAATATTCCAACTAATTCAGCAATAAAGCTTATGATCTCAAAAAAAGTCACTGATTACCCACCTCCCTTCATCGCAAGGTAGGACAAATCTCAAAAACATATTCTGGATGTTCTATACTAATTTTATCTCTAATCCTATTTTAACTTATTATTGCCCAATGTTTAATCTAATTGTTTAATAAAATTATAAGTCTCTGGTGCTTTTTGTCTAAGCAATTGATTTTGTTCATTGTTCACATAAAACATGGCAAACG
>NZ_JBHVQU010000516.1:0-1263 GCF_042886655.1 Peribacillus sp. NPDC058002
CCTCGGCGCGGATTTAGGCAAACTTGGCGAAGTCAGGTTTGAATGTTTTATCACTTGCTTTAAGGCCGATTGCCTCTTCATATTTCTTTGGAATTTTCATTCCTTCTACCGTCGGATAAAATCCTTTTTCGGAAATTAATGCTTGCGCTTCTTCACTGATTACATAGTTGATGAATTCAAGGGCTTCTTTGCTATTTGGCGTATTTTTCACGAGACCAGCACTAAAAGCTTGAAGCGGTACACCTTCTTTAGGTACGGCCATCTTAATGGGAATACCTGAAACAGCTAGTTCACCTATGGAGTAACTTCCCATGACGGTTACGTCAGCCGCTCCTTGTTGGACAGCTGGCATCATTTGCGTTGAGTTTTTATAAAAGGTATTGGAATAAGCTGCAAGATCTTTTGCTTTTTCAAGACCTGGTTCCATATCTTCCGTACTGCCGCCATTTGAAATTGCCAGACCATTAAGGGTATTGAAACCCCAGTCATTCGTAATATCTGAAAATGCCGTTTTACCCTCGTAATCAGGTGATACAAGATCATTCCAAGATTCAATTGGTTTTAACCCATTCTTTTTAAAGGTTTCTGTATTATAGGCTGGTGCAATGACTAAACCGAATGCTGGCGCGGCAGCATTTTCAACCGGAATGAAACGTGGATCCACCGATTTCATATTGGGAACATTGGACTCATCAATTGGTACGATCAGTTCCTTCTCCTTAGCGCGAATTACATCAACCGGTACAAAAAGGGCAACATCTATTTGCGGAGCGTTCTTCTGTAATTCCACTTTGGATAGAATTTCACCTGATAAACCGGAAATATAATTAACAGTGATTCCCGTTTCTTCTTTGAACTTCGGCGCGATCACATCTCTGATGGCACTTTCAATGACACCGCCATTACCGGCAATCGTTATTTTTTTCTCTCCTTTTTCACCCGCACCCGTTTGGACGGATTCCCCCGGTTTTTGCGGAGTGGGATTACCACATCCCGCAAGAGCGATCAATACTATTATTGATAAAAGACTCAGCAGTTTTTTCATAGTCATTACCTCCCGTTTTTCATTGATCTCCAATAATTCCTTGTTCGTTAAAATAATTCATGGCCCCTGGATGAAAATCAAGTGGCACTTGTTTAGTTGCTTCATTTATTGAAATATCAGAAGCAGCTGGATGTGTATGCTGCAGTTCAGGCAGATGTTCATATAATGTTTTCACGAGACTGTATGCATGAGCATCAGACATTTCCTTGTAGGTCACC
>NZ_JBHVQU010000517.1:0-1234 GCF_042886655.1 Peribacillus sp. NPDC058002
ATATAGTTTTATGCCGCTTGGAAAAAAGGTGCTTCAAAAGGTTGAGGCTATCGTTAGGGAAGAGATGGAAAATGCTGGTGCGGTAGAATTGTTGATGCCGGCTCTGCAACAAGCCGAATTCTGGCAGGAATCTGGACGCTGGTATACCTATGGTCCAGAGTTGATGCGGCTTAAGGATCGCAACAACCGTGAATTTGCGCTTGGTGCCACACATGAAGAAGTGATAACCAGCTTAGTTCGTGATGAAGTGAAATCCTATAAGCGTCTTCCATTAACGGTTTATCAGATCCAAACCAAATTCCGTGATGAAAAAAGACCGCGTTTCGGATTGTTGCGTGGACGTGAGTTCATCATGAAGGATGCTTATTCTTTCCATGCTAATCAAGAAAGCCTGGATGCTGTTTATAAAAATTTATATGCGGCATATTCGAATATATTCAGCCGTTGTGGGCTGAACTTCCGTGCCGTCATTGCCGATTCTGGGGCAATGGGTGGTAAGGATACACATGAATTCATGGTCCTGTCTGAAATTGGGGAGGATACCATCGCATATTCTGATACTTCCGATTATGCAGCTAATATTGAAATGGCACCTGTGAGCGTTAAATATGAAAAAAGCTCCGAAGAACAAATTGCACTTGAAAAAATTCATACACCAGGCCAAAAAACGATTGAAGAAGTTGCTTCATTCTTGAATACTAGTGCAGAGAAACTAATAAAATCGTTATTGTTTAAAGTGGATGAAAAGTATGTGCTTGTTTTGGTACGAGGAGATCATGAAGTCAATGATATCAAGCTGAAGAATTTCTATAACGCTTCAATCGTTGAATTGGTCGATCCAAATGAGACGAAAGAAGTCTTAGGATGTACAATTGGATCACTTGGACCAATCAATGTCACTTCTGAAGTCGAAGTGATTGCGGATGTTGCCGTTGAGGCCATGGTTAATGGAATTTGTGGTGCAAATGAGGAAGACCACCATTATGTGAACGTAAATCCCGCTCGTGACTTTAACGTGGATAATTATATAGATCTTCGTTTCATCCAAGAGGGTGACCCATCACCGGACGGAAACGGAAAGATTAAATTTGCCAAAGGGATTGAGGTAGGCCACGTATTCAAACTGGGAACTAAATATTCTGAAGCTATGAATGCGACATTCCTGGATGAGAATGGAAGGACGCAGCCTATGATCATGGGCTGTTATGGCATTGGTGTTTCCCGTACACTAGCC
>NZ_JBHVQU010000518.1:0-1234 GCF_042886655.1 Peribacillus sp. NPDC058002
GGTATATGGAGTATCCATTAAACCCAATTGTTACTGGGAGAAACAAAACCTAAAATTTTTTATGTATCAATACCATACATTTTACGATTTACGATTAATCCCGCCAAGATTTTATTTCGTAAACCATAGTGTAGAAGAATGGAAAAAATAAGAGACTGCAATTCAATAAAAGATACTACCATGCCCTTTAGTTACATAACAAAGTTGCTGCAGCAACCCGAACCACTTGAGACTGCCCCGTAAGTTCCATAAGGGGTACGGAAACGATTCAAAGAATGAGGGCCACTATGGAAAACAAAACCAAAAGAAACAAAGGAATAAAAGGGATGCGTAGAGAAACAGTTATAGAATTTTAAAAAGGAGGTCTTATAATCAATGTCCTACTTTAAAACAGATGAGGAAGATTTTAATCAGTTTAATTGTTATCTAAACGATCAAGAATTGTCACATAAGTAATTATATCCTGATATTGTATTTGAATGGATTAGGGAGCAAAATCACATTCCTTTTATTAATTCTTCTTTAAATCAACGACTGCTCAATGAAATGCAAACTACTGCTCATAAATTTTATGTAGCCTCTCTACATTGGTATTACAAAAGTAAACACTTTCATCTTGAAAAAGATACAGCAAATATGCTAGTGCAAACCGATGTACATAGTGTTTAAGGATCAGATTTAAATATCCCATTTCCTTGTTTCTATTTAACTGTTCCGGAGAATATTGTTACTGTTTCGTTTGAAGGTGATGAGGGAGAATGTTTGTATGAAGGAGTTTCTCAAGGTATTTATGTGATTGAGGTAGAGAGGAAAGGTAAGATTTATTGGGATATTGTTGCCTCGCTAAAATTAAGAAATTATAAAAATAAAACACAGTCAGGTAGTGTGATGGTCGCTGTAAATTTACCAACTGGTGAACATATCGATATATTTGAAACAGCCAAAAAGGTTTTTGATAAACCTTTCCCTAACACTAGTGATCCTTGCCAGTATTACTATAATAAAACTAGCCGTGCCATATTAGAAAGATTCCTGTTACTTTTAGTTAATACCTTACTTTATCTCAGGTCCGATAAAGCTATAACTCTGCATATTTCCCCACCTGTATCAAAGAAAAAGAATCGTACATTGAAATCAAAATCAGAGTTTTGCTCTCCTTATATTATTTTTTGATATAAATTTTAAATTTTTTTTGCTCTTATTAAGTTTTATTAAGAATCTAGATTTTAAATTT
>NZ_JBHVQU010000519.1:0-1233 GCF_042886655.1 Peribacillus sp. NPDC058002
GGTATGAGTCCTAACCGTTTCAACAAAGTGATTGCCAATCGTAAAAGTTAAACACTTTATTTAATTAAGCAGCCTTGAGGCATGTACCAGGAAGTCTACCGGGCTCAACCTTTTAATTTCTTCAGTTGCCCAATCCCGCCATTTGCGAAAAAATGGTATATTATAGTTTATGACATCAATGGTTTAAGACAAGGGGTGATGAAGTATCCGCAAGAGATGGATCATTACAGGAATTGTTGGATTATTGCTTATTTGTTTAAGTGTAATTGCCTTCAATTATTTCGAGATCGATAAAACGGAAAAAGGAACAAATGCGGAAGCCAAGGAGTCCAAAATTCCTGAGGTGCAGGAATATGGCGGGATCCATCTAGAACAAGTCGGCGATAAGGTCCGCCAAAAAAATTGGGGAACCTTCACATTGCTAGAAACGAAGTCCATTAATGAGTCATTTGAATTGGCACCCATGGTCATCACAATCAAGGATATCCGCAGGATTCAATTGTCTTCACTCACAGATGAAGCAAAGGAGGAGCTCAAGTCCTATACGGGTTTGAGTTTTGATGAGGCCTATTCGATATATTATAAAGAGGATTTATCCATGGAGGAAATCGATCAAAAAGCTGCGCTGTCTAAAACGGATATTGATGAAGAGGTTTCCTATCTGGAGATAACATATTCCGTGGAAAATAAAGATTCGAAGGAACTTCAGTTCTTCAGCATGGAAAATGTGACTTTCAATGATGATCTTACATATGATGTGCCTTCTAAAACTTTCATCCATTCCGGGGATACTTTTATGGGGACAAAAAAAGTAAGCCGATCAGATTACCAACCAGGAGAAATAAGAAATGGCACAATTGGCCTTTTGGTTGATCCCGAGGAAAACTTCGAACGGCTCGATTCATTTACATTCACTACCGATGATATAGCCGATGGTGAATCTCATGAAATATTGGTGGAGGGGACTTCATTTGATATTCCCCTAAAAGGAAAGTAGTTTTATAGTTTATAAAGATAAGATGGAAAACCCTAAATAAGGGGAACCTCAAAAAAAGGTTTCACTTATTTAGGGTTTCATATGAGCTACCTAACGATAAATGATTTGCTTATCTCTCCCTGACAGTAGGGCTCTGTGTCACTTCCTCCATTAAAATTCTGCGTAATATTTTCCCTACAGCTGATTTTGGCAGTTGTTCCCTGAAGTCAAAACTTCGCGGCACTTTGTATCTGGCC
>NZ_JBHVQU010000520.1:0-1227 GCF_042886655.1 Peribacillus sp. NPDC058002
GGTGCTGGCCTGTGATAGCAATTCATGCCCTGGTACCTGCAAACGCATCATTACTTCCCCGAATGCCACAATCCTTTTAGGCATATTTTTCAACCAATTTTTTTGTTATGGCCAATAATTTCCGTACATCCTCCCCATTCGTTTTTCCAGTTTCTTCATCGATGATGGAAGAATATACATGGGGAATGACTTTAGGCACTTTTGCTTCTAATGCGATTTCTAGTATAGTCTCGAAATTATTTAAATCGATTCCACCTGTTGGTTCCAAAGCAAATCCTTCTTCACCACAGGCTTTTGCCACAGCACGATATTCATCTTCATGCTTCAGGCCTTTCATCGGGAAGTATTTCAGAGCATTCCCCCCCATATCGCGAACCAGCGCAATGGCAGCTTTGATAGGCACAATGGCCGTTTCACTTGCACCTGCACTTACTGGACCAGTGGAGATATTCACATAACCCGCTTTCCCAGTTGGAGAAACAAGTGAATTTATCCAGCTGTCCTTATCGCCTAAATTGGCCCTCGTAGCACCAACTGCAGGAAAAACCTGGTTAATATGACTGCCTGGATAGTATTTTGCTATTTCTGCGACAACCGCTGCCTGTCTATTATCTCCCGCGCCCAATCCTATTGAAACTGCCTCATCAATGGCTTCCCCGTATTCTTTCATTGCTGTAACACCAGCTTCAACAGTTGGATAATCCTTTGAGAGTACACCAACCAATACATGGCCTTCCGCCGCTTCAAAGACTTCCACTGCATTTTCTACACTATTTGCAAGTACATTTAAGGCTACACGATCATTCAATAACCGTTTGTTTATGTTTGTCATCCTTGTTGTCCTCCTAATATGGCGCTTAATTGTGCTTCAATGACATGTATATCATCACCTTGCAATGGACGCGGATCTATATCGAAAAAGCCTTGCCGTATCCCATAATCACGTGTGTAAATGGCAATATCCCCATTTCTGAGCTGCTCGTTCACTTCCTTCGCCGTCGTTTCCGTTATTAAAGGATCAATGGAAATACGTGCTCTATATATGGCACGGCCGGCTTCATCCTGAACTATCGTTACCTTTACGCCCTCAATGGATTCAAGTGATGTGAGAACTTGTAAACTAGCTTTTTCATTTTCGCTATTATCCGTCTTGACGAAATACTCATCCAATGCCTGAAGCAGCCCAAAGGTAGTTTCCTTTCCAACCTTCATGCTCCTTCCGATACC
>NZ_JBHVQU010000521.1:0-1221 GCF_042886655.1 Peribacillus sp. NPDC058002
GGCACGATCATTCGATTAAAAAAGCACTTAACTACAAGCAGAGCTTTGTGCAATTAAGGGAGACTTGCATATGGATGTGGAGGTTAAAAAAGAGAAGAGCAAGAAAGGCCAGCCCCATTTAAAAGATGAGGAATTGCGGAATTTAATCCAACGCAGCCAGAGCGGTGACCAAGATGCGAGGAACCTGATTGTCAACAGCAATCTGAGGCTTGTATGGTCAGTAGTGCAAAGATTCCTCAATCGAGGTTACGAACCGGATGACCTTTATCAAATAGGCTGTATTGGCCTGTTGAAGTCCGTGGATAAATTTGATTTATCGTTTGATGTGAAATTCTCAACGTATGCTGTGCCTATGATCATTGGTGAAATCCAACGTTTTATCCGTGATGATGGAACGGTTAAAGTAAGCCGGTCATTAAAGGAAATGGCGAATAAAATTCGCAGGGCCAAAGAGGAACTTTCAAAAACTTATGGCCGTGTTCCGACTGTCAATGAATTGGCGGAACATCTAGAGCTGTCGCCAGAGGATATCATCATGGCCCAAGAAGCTAGCAGGAGCCCTTCTTCGATCCATGAAACGGTTTACGAAAATGATGGAGATCCGATTACTCTTCTTGACCAGATCGCCGACCATAATGAAACATCCTGGTTCGATCAAATCGCTTTGAAAGAAGCCATACATGAATTGAATGAACGTGAAAGGCTGATTGTTTTCCTAAGGTATTATAAGGATCAGACGCAATCGGAAGTGGCGGCAAGGCTTGGTATTTCCCAAGTTCAGGTGTCAAGGCTGGAAAAGAAGATTCTTCAGCAAATGAAAAACCACATGAATCAGTGATTCATGTGGTTTTTTTTATTGAGCTGAAAATAAATCTTGATTTTAGGAAAAAGTAAAAGTGATTCCTTATCAAGTAGGGCGAAAATATGAATGGGGTCGAATTTTTAGTTGAATTTAGAGATAAAAACGAATATTATAGTAAAGGTCGCGTTTCTCATTCGTTTTTTATCTTTTTTTCAATGAATAACGATCAAGAAAAACGTCGTTGCAGTACAATATTAGGACACCTTGTACTTTCGTGCAAACGGTTGTCGGTGTTTCCTTTAGATCTGGAGGTCTAAAATATGTTTTTGGAAAAGTTTTTCTCCCTGAAAGAAAATGGGACAGATGTCCGTACAGAAGTCATGGCGGGTGTTACGACATTTTTAACCATGGTTTATATC
>NZ_JBHVQU010000522.1:0-1220 GCF_042886655.1 Peribacillus sp. NPDC058002
CTTTAAAAGGATGTAATCAATATGGAATGAGTACGATATCTAAGTGTAATTCCGTAATATAACGAATGCATTTTGTGTTGAAAAATCATGAACTTCTTAAAATGAGGAAGAAAAAACCAAATTGATTTTTAAAAAAGTGGACGGAAGCGAAAGTTTCCGATATATTAAAGCAGAAATCATAGTTATTTTAGGGGGGCTCGACATAATGAGACCATTTTATTTATATTTAATGAAATTTCGACAACCGAAGGAAATGGATGCTATCACTAAATTTGCCAATCATGCCTATGAGGATCATGGTTTCCCAAAACAATCGACAGATTATAATGAACTGAGCAGTTATTTAGAATTGAATGCAGACTATCTCGAAAGTATGTCCGTATTCGATCAAGCTTGGGAACAGTATGTCCAAATAGAAGAAGGGCTCTTATTGGGAGATCAGGAATAGGGAGGATCGGAAGGATGTTTAAAAGCCTTCAAACCCGAATTTTGCTTTTTTCTTTACTTATTGCAAGTGTGCCTCTTCTGATATTGGGAATCATATCCTATGGATCACAACGTTCCCTTCTGGAGAAGGAAGCAAGAAATGCCCTGAATGCAGGTTCACTGAATATGGTAAATGAAACATATAGCTATTTGAACGAACGGGTCAGTGATGTGAAGTTTATGAGTGCAAATTCGGTAATCATCAATCCTGGCCATTCAAGAGAAGAGGAGTCAGATGAACTAAGAAAGTTTATTGATGCAAAAGGAAATTATTACGGTGTTTTGCATTTGGATATGGAAGGCAATGTCATTGCAGATACATCTAATAAAATGATCGGGGACAACCTCGCGAAGAGAATATGGTTCAAAGAGGCCATAGAAGGTCATGAATTCCTTTCAGACGTTTATAAAACCAGGGCATTCTCAGAACCCATAATGGTTCTAAGTGCGCCAGTATATGATGATGCAGGGAAAATGATCGGAGTCGTATCTCCAGCTTTCCGATTAAAAGGGCTTTGGGAGATGATGGAGAAAAAGGCTAATGAAATCAGCGATAAATATCCAGTGAACTTTTTCATGATCAATCAAGAAGGCATCTTGATTTCGAAAAAAGACCCGCATGGCCTCATGCAGGGTTCTGCCTTGAAAGAATTGGGATTAACGAAAGGGAAGCTGATGGAAGCTTCGTTGTCGGATGATTTGTACAGTTCGGAGAATGGTGAAAAAATATATTC
>NZ_JBHVQU010000523.1:0-1217 GCF_042886655.1 Peribacillus sp. NPDC058002
CTTTCATATATTCGAGTCGAAATGACCAAAGCTGGAAATACGAATGATCATGGATAGTTTAACACTGATTTTTGTTAATGCGGTAATGAAAGTCTTTTTACGATAATTCACAATTGAAACGAGTATTAAAAAAATTCCTTAAATTTCATAATATGAAATTATATGATTTTTAAAATTATTAAGTTTACTATAATGAATTCTAATGAAAGAGTAGGAGGTGATAAGATGGATGAGCGCGAGTTGAGAAATTGCTTCGGCAAATTCCCAACCGGAGTCACGATAGGAAGCTGGTTTGATGGGAAAGTTCAAAAGGGTATCACTATGAATTCATTTACCTAGGTTCCTTGGTTCCCCCGCTCGCTTTAGTATCAATTCATAATGAAGCAAAAGCCTGCACTAGCATGAAAGATAAATCTTTTACCATTTATAAATTGTCGGATGAACAAGAATCCATTGCAGGGCAATTTGCGGGCAATAAGCAGGGAACACTTTAAATTGACTGGGAGAACAAGGGAAGAGTTTGAGGCTGGTGATCATGTATTGTTCATCGGTGAGATCCAGGAGTTACATTTCGAAGATTTAGAAGCGCTTACTTTCATCGAGGGAAAATGGGGTCTGCTAAACAACTTGTAAAATAAGGGGGTTTCTTATGGGCATTAAAACCGGTGAAGAATATATTAATAGAATTAAATCCAGAAAGCCAGAAGTCTGGCTTTCTGGAAGAGTGGTTGAGGATATTTATAATGAGCCAATTTTTAAGCAGCCGATACAAGAAATTGCGCGGTTGTATGACATTCAACATGACCCGGAATATCAAGATGAAATCACTCACATTTGCAAAGAAACTGGGGAACGTGTCAATAATGCTTTCTTATTCCCGAAGACATCGGAGGATTTGCAAAAAAGAAGTAAATTATTTGAAGTGTATACAAGGATGACATATGGACTAATGGGGAGAACGCCGGACTTTTTAAATGTCGTGGTCACTTCCATGGCACATAACTCCTGGTTTCTTGATAAATACAACAAAGGCTGGTCAAAGAACATCATGGACTATTATGCCTATATTCGTGACAACGATTTATTCTTGACGCATGCAATCATTAATCCTCAAAATGATCGAAGCAAGCAATCTCATGAACAAAAAGAAACATATACCCACTTAGGGACCGTTGAGGAAAAAGAAGAAGGAATACTTGTACGCGGTGCAAAGGCTG
>NZ_JBHVQU010000524.1:0-1216 GCF_042886655.1 Peribacillus sp. NPDC058002
AGGTGGGTTATCACCAGGAGATAGATTGCTATCTGAACGCGAATTGTCTACACAGTTAAAGGTTAGCCGGACAGTAATAAGAGAAGCTTTAAAGTCATTAGAAATGCTTGGCATGGTTGAAGTGAAGGCTGGTGGTACCTTTATTAAGGAACCTGAGTTGAAAGGGATATATCATACCCTATCCTATACAATGGCTTTGGATAGTGTCACTATATTTGATTTGTTAGAAACTAGGAAAATCATTGAGGTTCAAGCAATAAAATTAGCATCAATCCGGAGAACAAGTAATGACCTGGCGATCATATCTGAAATATTAGAAGAAATGAAAAAGGCATTCATTGAAAATGATTTTCAGAAGAGTGTAGCTGCAGATCATAAATTTCATTCTTATATAGTAAAGTCCAGTCAAAATAAGGTTCTCTCAATAATGATGGAAGCGGCATCCGATTTATTTAGAGAGGTCTTATTTATCACAAGAGAAAAATTAGGTCAATACAGTGGAATGGATAAGGCAATTTATGCCCAACATTTTTCAATCTTTAAAGCAATTAAAGATCAAGATGCTGAATATGCAGAGAAAATCATGACAGAACACTTAGATTCATTAGAAAGTGAATTGAAAATGATTTTCCAAGGTATCGAACCAGAACTTCCAAGAATAGATGAAGATGATTTAGATGATCTTTAAATCTTTATAAATAATTCTAATTTTGTGCATTTTATAATATGCATTTTTACTGCTACTACCTTTCTGACCCGGTTGAGAATCATTGGGTAAGCAAGGAACGGGAAATTTTACTATAAGATATTCCTAGCGGAAAGAAGAAATAAAGGGTGATAATTCTTGGCCAATCTTATTTAAGCATGTCAGAATTTGAACTTTTTTATGTAGCAAAATGAAGCAATACGAAAGTAGTTTAAAATTAGTACTACTTACTAAAAGAAGAAACTCATCAAAAAAGTATTCGGGAGAAAAATTATATTGTATAAATGGAATTTTTATTAATACCTATGGATTCTTCAACCACTAAGACTCTTTTCCATTACATCTGCGTATAATTTTTGTTATAAAGTAAAACTATGTTTGATCAAACATATCGTGTGAATCAGCGTTTTACGGCTTACAAAAAAACCAAAGCATTCATTTTAAGCAAACTTTATTAATAACGGTTCAACTTTTTTATAAAGTTGCAAACATTATTGAAAAGCTACATTC
>NZ_JBHVQU010000525.1:0-1203 GCF_042886655.1 Peribacillus sp. NPDC058002
GATGATATCTTAAGAGCATTTAAGGATGAAAATGCAATTCCCAATATCCTATACGAAATAGAAAGGCTTGAAACGGCTTGCAGTTTGGTGGAAGCAGGGCTTGGGGTTACAATTTTACCGGAAAACTATATAAGATCCGCTGCCCCCCCCAATACTGCAATTCGCGCAATCGATTCAAATTATTTGGAAAGGACTGTTTACCTGGCTTATTTGAAAGATCGATATCTGTCTCCCGCGGTATGTAGGTTAATCGAGGACATTCATAGCTTTTTTAAGAGTGATGTCAGGAACGGTGACTAAAAAAATCAACGGTAATGACAAAAAAACATTCCCCATATGCACATTGCACAGGGGGAATGTTTGATTTTATTGCTTTGGCCATTTCCCTCGATTTCCTTATAAACTGCTTGCTAGAGCAGTTTCAGTCTAAATTCGTCAGGGTAAATTAATTCGTGACACTGCCATCATCGTCTGGATCTCCAATACCCGCCGGATCTTTTTCCAATAGTGCCTCTTTGTCTTTTTCGTTCCATTTTGTTTTATATCCTAATGATTTCGCAACCCTTAACACCGGTAGATACGATTTTTTATCTGGTTTGAATGTTTCCAAGTCCCCTGTTCCAATTGCACCCAAACCAAGTAACAATTTGTCTGATTGGATATAGGGTTTTTCATCTATCAGTTTCATTTGTTCAGCTGAATAAGGATAAACCGCTCCATTCACTTTTAAGGTAAACGGTCCCTTTTTTTCTTCTTTTATTTCTTTTGGCTTTTTCGATTTATAGGAAACATTATACACTCCTTGAACAGTTCCTTCTCTCGTATTATCGGCTCCCCCATACATTTTCCCTTTTTCATAATCATAAATAACAGCTTGCACATTTCCGATATGCTGGGGTTTTTCTTCATAAACATGGCCTTTTGCCATTAACTCCAACCTTGTATTTTGTTCAATTCCCGGTTCCCATCTAACTGTCGGATATCCAGCGGAATAAATACGCGGCGCTAATATGGCATCTTGGATTGGCATTTTATGATCAAGCACGTTCATAATCGTTTCAGATACAGATGCTATTATCGTCGCTCCCCCTGGTGAACCAATGGCCATGAAGGGATTGCCATCCTTTAATACGAAGGTCGGTGACATACTGCTTCTTGGTCTTTTTCCTGGTTCCACCTGGTTAACTCCACCCGGTGTTGCAT
>NZ_JBHVQU010000526.1:0-1198 GCF_042886655.1 Peribacillus sp. NPDC058002
GGATAATCTAGACTGTATTTAGATTTACTGTTCTCTTTTGCCATAAAAAAAGAAAGCTAACCAAAATGTACGCTGTCCTCGTGATCGTAACTATATTTTGTTGCAACACTAAGTGCATGTGGATATAATAGATGCTAGTGCATTATTTTGGCAGTTCTACAGTAAATTTTTCTAAACTTTCACTGTCGATAAAGCTAGAAAAATCGAATTGTAGATCAGTTTTCTCCTGCTTAAAATCAGCTGTTTTTTCCTTTGTTTTGTCTATTAACTTGTGCTTAACGGCAGCTCACTAGGGAATACCCTAAAAAAGGCAATACTAACGGCACCTTGCAACATCGAATTTTTTTCCATACTATAAGGGTAAGGAAATTCCATATTTAGTTTTATAGGATTATTGATTTAAAATGTTTGGAGGCAGGGTATTGCGAGTACCTTGTCTCTTTTTTTTCATTCGAATTAACTTCGTACCCTTTTTTTATTTATATTTTCAATCAGTGAAAACTCTTTGTGCTTTTTGATAACGTCATCAGAAAACAAATTTACATAGTGCTTTACCATTTCCATTGATGTATGTCCTAAAATTGCTTGAAGTTCAAAGATACCAGCAGATACTTCTACAGTAATCGAGCAAATGTATGTCTGAATTTATGACAAGTAGCTTGGATATTTATCGCTTTACCGTATCTGGATATTTGCGATTGCATCTTTTATTTATCCTGATCTTCATCTTTATCTTGCTCATCACTATCAGTTTTCTTATTTAATTTATCATCAACTGATTCTGTATCAGAAATTGCACTTTCACCGAACCAAATCCCAATTCTTTCTTTTGCATTTAGCTTAACTTCCTCATCGATAAACATTGAAACAGTAATCAATGCTCCAAATAACCCTGAAAAATCATCAGTATATCCACCTGGCACTAGGTCAGGAATTAAATCAATCGGAAGTATGAAATATCCCAATGCACCAACAATTACTGTTTTTGCCCAAACAGGAGTAGTTGGCTTTTGAAGTGTGTAAAACAATAGCAAAGCTACATAAACAACTTTAACCCCTGCTTTTTTGCCGAATTTTTTAATCTTCTTCCAAAATGAATCTTCAGAAAAATTATCTGAGTATTTAGTTGTATCTATTATAATCTCCCCCTATTCACCATCGATATTTTACCATATTAACAGGAAATATACCCTAATTT
>NZ_JBHVQU010000527.1:0-1195 GCF_042886655.1 Peribacillus sp. NPDC058002
TCGCAACCGATTGAGCGAAATCATAAGACTTTGTTAAAATATTCACTAACTCAGTCAGTTTTGGTAACTGCTCAACTAAAGTGTTCAATGATTCCTGAACCTCGGGCTTTAAAAGCTGATCAAGGATATCCAATTGTTCTTGGTTTGCAGAAATATTAAGTGTTTCATGTTCAGGTTTTGAGACTACATCTACCATATCTAATTCCCCTTTATACTTCATTATTTTGATTAATGTGTTTTCCGCCGATACTACTAATCATACGACTCTAACCTCTTAATTTCAAATATTTCTTTTGTGATACGAATATAATTTTTATAGTTATTATTAACAGTTATTAGGTGGATTTTGTGATTTCTCTTAATATTCCAAAAAAACATTAAGATTATTCTAATTATAATACCTTATATAAAGAGACATTCTATAAGATTACGATTGGGGGTTCACCGCGTTTCCTATTATATAAGGGGCATGATCAATCGGCTATCGGCAGAATATGTAGACATCTTTTGTTTTGAATATATGTTTGGTTTGCTATAATGTCCATAATCTTTGAATATGACATGCCTGAATGTGACCCAGGAATATTTTATCTGGTTTAGGGTAAAGAATATTATCGGAATTGGAGTTGATGCCCTTGGTAGAACGCAGGATATTAGAGGTCCGTGGTGAGAATATCGAAATATCCTCCAGGTATAATGAAAAATATAGTAAATGGAATTGTACAGCCAAAATTCCCAATAGTTCCATCATTGCTTATTGTCGTGATAAGAATAGGCTTCGTGCTGAGACAGTTTCTATGAGCAGGTTACTAATTACTTATGACGACTATAAAGTTGTCTGAGATGTATAGGGATGATTCATAAATAGAAAAAAGGCGCATAACCTAGAAAGATGATGGTTGGGCGCCTTTTTTATTGGATGAAAGAAGGAGGAATAATGCTAAGTTTCATCATCAGCTCCCTATATATCTCCGAAAACTACCGATTTATCTACGAATTATACGATTTATTGATTTTTTGACAAAACTCTTTCTAAAAAAGCTATTTTCTTATTGAAATGCAACAAAATTGTCAAAAAAAATATCAGAAAATACTGATAAGGAAAGTAAAATTATGTTAATATATTTAAAAAAAGTATTATTTTCTAAGTAATAATAACTTTTTTTAAACGATCTCCATAAATGGAGTGTAGGGC
>NZ_JBHVQU010000528.1:0-1174 GCF_042886655.1 Peribacillus sp. NPDC058002
GGGTGTCTGAGGGTATGGCCGTAAGGCTGCCTTCGGTTGCCGGCCCCAGTGAACTCGCCTGCGAAGGTGGGGTGATGGGTGGCTGGTCGTTGTTTGAGAACTGCACAGTGGACGCGAGCATCTGTGGCCAAGTTTTTAAGGGCGCACGGTGGATGCCTTGGCACCAGGAACCGATGAAGGACGTGGGAGGCCACGATAGTCCCCGGGGAGCTGTCAACCAAGCTTTGATCCGGGGGTTTCCGAATGGGGAAACCCGGCAGTCGTCATGGGCTGTCACCCGCTGCTGAACACATAGGCAGTGTGGAGGGAACGCGGGGAAGTGAAACATCTCAGTACCCGCAGGAAGAGAAAACAACCGTGATTCCGGGAGTAGTGGCGAGCGAAACCGGATGAGGCCAAACCGTATTGGTGTGAGACCCGGCAGGGGTTGCCAATACGGGGTTGTGGGAATGAG
Source organism: Peribacillus sp. NPDC058002 (assembly GCF_042886655.1). Classification (NCBI taxonomy): domain Bacteria; kingdom Bacillati; phylum Bacillota; class Bacilli; order Caryophanales; family Bacillaceae; genus Peribacillus; species Peribacillus sp. NPDC058002. The sequence goes on from NZ_JBHVQU010000528.1 coordinate 455, forward strand.
CTTCAGTCGTCTGCCGGCGGCTGGGCGAGTCAGAAACCGTATGGGTAGTCGAAGGACATGCGAAAGGTCCGGCGTAGAGGGTAAGACCCCCGTAGCTGAAACATTGACGGCTCGTTTGAGAGACACCCAAGTAGCACGGGGCCCGAGAAATCCCGTGTGAATCTGGCGGGACCACCCGCTAAGCCTAAATATTCCCTGGTGACCGATAGCGGATAGTACCGTGAGGGAATGGTGAAAAGTACCGCGGGAGCGGAGTGAAATAGTACCTGAAACCGTGTGCCTACAAGCCGTGGGAGCGTCGCATGCAAGCTTGCTTGCATGTCGTGACTGCGTGCCTTTTGAAGAATGAGCCTGCGAGTTAGCGGTGTGTGGCGAGGTTAACCCGTGTGGGGTAGCCGTAGCGAAAGCGAGTCCGAATAGGGCGATTGAGTTGCATGCTCAAGACCCGAAGCGGAGTGATCTAGCCATGGGCAGGTTGAAGCGGAGGTAAGACTTCGTGGAGGACCGAACCCACCAGGGTTGAAAACCTGGGGGATGACCTGTGGTTAGGGGTGAAAGGCCAATCAAACTCCGTGATAGCTGGTTCTCCCCGAAATGCATTTAGGTGCAGCGTCGTGTGTTTCTTGCCGGAGGTAGAGCACTGGATAGGCGATGGGCCCTACCGGGTTACTGACCTTAGCCAAACTCCGAATGCCGGTAAGTGAGAGCACGGCAGTGAGA
>NZ_JBHVQU010000529.1:0-1173 GCF_042886655.1 Peribacillus sp. NPDC058002
GATCCCATGGCACTCTTATTTCACTGCCACTCCTTAAAAGGCCGAACCATTTGACGGATGGGATGATCAACGAGGTAATTTGTCCAGTTTCATCTATTTCCAAATCCGTCTGACCAAGGATTCCTAATCTTTCCGCCCTATTCACATCGACTATTTCCTTACCGCTCAGTTCGCTTAACCTCATATTTGGTTCCCCCTTTTTCGTCTTCTATTCAATCTATATCCGAAAAAGGTAAACTTAGAAGGCCTTTATCCAAATATTGTCCAAAACACTGGACTTCCCATATCTAAAGAAAAAAAGCCTGACCTCCCTTTAACAAAAGGAAGGTTCAGACTTAGTCGTTATTACTTGTCCCAGTTTTCCAGCGGGCTCACTAATGACAAGGAATGTTCCGTAAAGATCTGATTTGCCAATTCATTGACGGTATCCTCTGTCACTTCGTCAATCTTGATGATGATATCATCTAGGGTACGGTGCTTACCCAACATTAGCTCATTTTTTCCGTTCCGGCTCATGCGGCTATTCGTGCTTTCAAGGCTGAGCATCAAACTTCCTTTAAGTTGCTCTTTACTATTACGTAATTCCTTTTCCGTAATGCCATCCCTTTTTAAAGTATCCAATGTTTCCTGAATGGTTTCATACAGGCTGTCAAGCTGGTTTGTGCCTGTCCCCCCATATACTGTCACCATTCCGCTATCTTGATAGCTGGAATGATAGGAATAAACGGAGTAAGCAAGGCCGCGTTGCTCCCTGACGTCCTGGAATAGGCGGCTACTCATGCTTCCCCCAAGAATATTATTTAAGGTAATCAGGCTGTATGTTTTATCATTGCCGATTTCCAACCCTTTGTAACCAAGGCATAAGTGGGCTTGTTCCGTATCTTTTTTACGGGTGATCCTATTTTCATGGAAGGAAGGTTTGACCAATTCAAGACGCTCTTCCCCTCCTTGATATGAGCCGAAGTAGTTTTCGACCTCCTGAATCAATTTTTCATCCACATTCCCAGCAATGGACACTACTACTTTATCGGGTGTGTACATGTCATGCACGTATTTTTTTAATGTATCACTATTGAAGGTTTCAAGCGTATTTTCCGTTCCAAGTATAGGATAGCCAAGGGGATGGTTTTCATATACCGCCTTGCTTAAAAGGTCATGGACAATATCATCGGG
>NZ_JBHVQU010000530.1:0-1171 GCF_042886655.1 Peribacillus sp. NPDC058002
ATACCAAACAGCGAATTGCACGATCGATGACATGATACTTAACCATAATAAAATGAACAACGAATGACCATTCATTATGAAAAATGGTTTTTCAAGAATAAAGCTGCCAAGTAAAAGCAGTAAACCGCCAAAAAGCATCTGATAAGCAGATAATACCCATGTATCGGAAATCGCCCCCCATTTTTTTGCCAATAAAGTGGAAATGGCCCAGAAAACCGCAGAAAGAATGCCGAAAAGAATACCAACCTTAAATTCAAGCTGAGCTCCCATCGTTATAATAACTTCAACTATTCCTAATGAAACTCCAAACCATTGATATAGCTTATAGCGTGTTTGTGAAAAGATGGTACCGAAAACAACAACAAGTAACGGGTTTGTGAATGTAAGTATGGAGGATTCACTTGCTGTAATCGTGCGTAAACTCAGGAAAATGCACCCCATGACTCCGGCTGTTTGAAAAGTGCCGATAATGAGCATTTTTATCCAATCCCCTCTAGTGTTTGGATGCGGTCTTTTTAATAAGATTACGATCATCGCCAATATGGATCCGGCAAGTGTGAAGCGTAATGCTGCTAATAATAATGGGGATGAATATGGTAGACCCATTTTAACCACCGCAAAAGAAGACCCCATTAAAAATGTCGTTAAAAGAATCAACAGTGTAAATTTGTAAACATTCATTTTATTATCTCCTGACATATTTAAATACCAATCTACAGATATTATAGCTGGTGATCATTTCAGTTATCATCGAAATATGGAATACAAGTGGAGATAAATTAAATGTAACGGCATATCATAGGGAATCTTCATAGTTTAATCGGCATATGTAACCTCTTTAAATCTTCGTATTCATCTATGAAATCAACTTCAATTCTTGAAGTTTTACCCTCCCATCAAACGAGGCAAATCATCCGGCACAAAAAGAGCAAACCTTTTTTCCTGTTAACTCATCAACACGGATAGGTTCGACTGGAATGTTTTTCAGTGCTTTCTGCACGATACTGGTACATGCATTTCCCTTTTTCCGGATATAGGTCCTAACACTCCATCATTTAGATGAATTGCAGCACATTATTGGTAAAGTCGTATAAAAAAAATAAGGCTCTTTTCGTGAAGATTGTTGTTTTTAAAACTAAACGATTTAAGGTTGATTGGAGCGCAAGTGCGA
>NZ_JBHVQU010000531.1:0-1164 GCF_042886655.1 Peribacillus sp. NPDC058002
ATGCGAAAGATGTCATAAAAGCTGTTTGTACAACGACAACCCTTAAAAATGATGAGAATGGGGTAGCTTATGCGATTTATCGATATATGGAGAACTTCGTGGTTCCAAAATAAGTGTCAATGCCGAAGGAGCGAGCCATAAAATGGCATGGATATATATCATAATGGCAGGACTTTTGGAAATCGTCTGGGTGATCGGTCTTAAATATTCACACGGATTCACCAAAATTATACCTAGTATAGTAACGGTAGTTATTATAATCTTTAGTTTCTTTTTACTTTCAAAAGCTTTACATTCCATTCCCTTAGGAACTGGTTACTCCATTTTTACTGGATTGGGAACGGTGGGAACGGTAGTAACTGGGATGATTTTTTTGGGAGAGACCATTAATCCACTGAAAGTATTTTTTATGGCTTTAATGGTATTGGGGATAATTGGAATAAAAATCAATCCAGCACAACCTAAACATTAAAGGAAGTGAAATGATTTATTCAAGGTTAGGGGATGATTCAATGGCTTGGTTTTTTCTTCTTATTGCCGGATTTGCCGAGATTGGCAGTGTTATAAGCCTGAAACGTGCAAAAGGGTTTAAAAAATTGCTTCCCACTGTAGCTTGTCTTTTTTTGGGGAGTTTAAGCTTTTATTTTCTTTCTTTGTCATTAACTTCCATTCCGGTAGGGACTGCCTATGCAATATGGACCAGTATCGGCTCTGTTGGAAGTGTTTTAGCTGGAATGATCTTCTTTAATGAACCCAGAAGTTTAAGATTAATCCTATTTATTATGTGTATTATTGCAGGGGCTGTAGGTATTAAAATGACTTCTGGACATTAAGTTCAGAGTTTTAAATGGAAATAAGTAGAGAAAGGTAATACCTATGGAGGAGAAGCGAGATGAAAACTATCAAGATTTAAGGATGCTGCATTCTGATCTGACCGTTTACAACTGCCATAATCTCTGCTTCAATTTTCGAATTTTTGAATTATTCAATGTAATGGTGCGATACTTCAATAACGAAGTGTCGCTTTTTTATGACCTTCCGCTAAAGTCGTACCCGTCCTAAAAATAGCTAACTATTTTCTTCGTCGATAAGTCGCTTTCATAGCTTACCTTATCTTGTGCAAATCTGGTCCTCGCTTATGATACGTTCCGGATCCTCGAGACA
>NZ_JBHVQU010000532.1:0-1159 GCF_042886655.1 Peribacillus sp. NPDC058002
GTGTTCGATAAGGATAAGCTGGTATTTCAGCAGGTCCCTGCAAAGATTCATATGGAGGATCTGGATCCGGCTCCGATTTACCGGGCCCACCCCGAAAAGCCAGTGGTTTCATTTTTAATCAATGTGGCCTGGGGGAATGAATACTTACAAGATATGTTGGCCGTGTTAAAAAAGAATAATGTCAAGGCAACTTTTTTCCTTGAAGGGAATTGGACCAAGAAAAATCCTGATTTGGCCAAGATGATTAAGGGCGGCGGGCATGAAATTGGAAATCATTCTTATTCACATCCCGATATGAAAAACATATCCGCACAAGCTACACGTGAGGAAATTCGAAAAACGAATGAAGTCATTGAAGCGGTGACAGGTTTGAAAATGAAATGGTTCGCACCACCAAGTGGAAGCTACCGGGATGAAACGGTGAAAATCGCCGATTCTTTCGGTATGGAGACCGCCATGTGGAGTGTGGATACGATCGACTGGCAAAAGCCAAGCCCTGAAGTCCTTCAACAAAGGGTGCTTTCTAAGATACACCCTGGCGCATTTATATTGATGCATCCGACGGAATCTACTGCAAAGTCATTGGAGACGTTAATAATTGAAATAAAAAAGAAAGATTTAGATGTTGTTACACTTTCGGAAGCAGTAGATGAAGAGCGATCGAATCCATAAAACATTGGTAACGAAAGCAGCATAGAATGATTGGGAGGAATGTTAGTTGATTAAGAAATACACGTGTCAAAATGGAGTTAGAATTGTATTGGAAAATATTCCAACTGTACGCTCAGCAGCAATTGGAGTATGGATCAAAACAGGTTCAAGAAATGAAACACCAGAATTGAATGGGGTTTCACATTTCCTGGAGCATATGTTCTTCAAAGGGACAACTACGAGAAATGCGCGTGAAATTGCCGAGTCGTTCGATAGTATTGGTGGTCAGGTTAATGCATTCACTTCAAAAGAGTATACATGTTACTATGCTAAAGTAATGGATAACCATGCAAGCTATGCGCTTGAAATCCTTGCTGATATGTTCTTCAACTCAACATTTGATGGGGAAGAATTGAAAAAAGAAAAAAATGTCGTCTACGAAGAAATCAAAATGTACGAAGACACACCCGATGATATTGTACATGACCTTTTAAGCTAGGCGGTATAT
>NZ_JBHVQU010000533.1:0-1146 GCF_042886655.1 Peribacillus sp. NPDC058002
CTTGGGACCGACTCCAGCCCCAGGATGCGACGAGCCGACATCGAGGTGCCAAACCATCCCGTCGATATGGACTCTTGGGGAAGATCAGCCTGTTATCCCCGGGGTACCTTTTATCCGTTGAGCGACGGCGCTTCCACAAGCCACCGCCGGATCACTAGTCCCGACTTTCGTCCCTGCTCGACCCGTCGGTCTCACAGTCAAGCTCCCTTGTGCACTTACACTCAACACCTGATTGCCAACCAGGCTGAGGGAACCTTTGGGCGCCTCCGTTACTCTTTAGGAGGCAACCGCCCCAGTTAAACTACCCATCAGACACTGTCCCTGATCCGGATCACGGACCCAGGTTAGACATCCAGCACGACCAGAGTGGTATTTCAACGTCGACTCCACCATGACTGGCGTCACAGCTTCACAGTCTCCCACCTATCCTACACAAGCCGAACCGAACACCAATATCAAACTATAGTAAAGGTCCCGGGGTCTTTCCGTCCTGCTGCGCGAAACGAGCATCTTTACTCGTAGTGCAATTTCACCGGGCCTATGGTTGAGACAGTCGAGAAGTCGTTACGCCATTCGTGCAGGTCGGAACTTACCCGACAAGGAATTTCGCTACCTTAGGATGGTTATAGTTACCACCGCCGTTTACTGGCGCTTAAGTTCTCAGCTTCGCCCCACCGAAATGGAGCTAACCGGTCCCCTTAACGTTCCAGCACCGGGCAGGCGTCAGTCCGTATACATCGCCTTACGGCTTCGCACGGACCTGTGTTTTTAGTAAACAGTCGCTTCTCGCTGGTCTCTGCGGCCACCCCCAGCTCATGGAGTAAATCCAATCACCGGACGTGGCCCCCCTTCTCCCGAAGTTACGGGGGCATTTTGCCGAGTTCCTTAACCATAGTTCACCCGAACGCCTCGGTATTCTCTACCTGACCACCTGAGTCGGTTTAGGGTACGGGCCGCCATGAAACTCGCTAGAGGCTTTTCTCGACAGCATAGGATCATCCACTTCACCACAATCGGCTCGGCATCAGGTCTCAGACTCATGTTGTGCGGATTTGCCTACACAACGTCCTACACCCTTACCCCGGGACAACCTTTCTCCCGAAGAATTGCAGGCCTTTTTTGACAAAGACAGCTGGCAGGAATGGC
>NZ_JBHVQU010000534.1:0-1116 GCF_042886655.1 Peribacillus sp. NPDC058002
AGGTTATGGTTATCCTGAAGTGGGTAATCAATACTATCTGAATGTACTAAGAGGCATACATAGAAACTTTTTATTTGACTGGAAATGGATAGTTTAATATGCTTAGCAAACCAAATCGAAGGGAGTTTTTTTATCGCAAAAAAATTCCCAGACAAAATTATTGAAAGTCAAAGAAGGTCAAGGTATAATAAAGTCAGAATGTCAAAGAAGGTCAAAGTTTTATTGTGAATTCATTTTTTTAAAGGAGGAGTACTACATGCTTTGTGAAAAATGTCATGTAAACCAAGCAAATATTCAAGTTCACCTAAATATGAATGGTCAGGAGCATGATGTGAAACTGTGCTCCACTTGTTATAAAGAAGAACGAAACAAACTTGGAGCAGCAATGGGCGGAATGGATACAGGAAAATTCCAATATAATGGATTTCCAAATTCATTCAATCCATTTAATTATAATGATGTACCAAAACCGGATTTAGCTGAACATGGCGAGGACGGAGGATTGCTTGAGGAGTATGGCCGCAATTTGACCGATGCTGCGAAAGCTGGACTTATCGATCCGGTTATCGGAAGAAATGAAGAAATCAAACGCGTCATTGAAGTTCTTAATAGACGCAATAAAAATAATCCCGTTTTAATCGGTGAACCTGGTGTCGGTAAAACAGCCATTGCCGAAGGTCTTGCTTTAGCGATTGTAGAAGGTTCAGTGCCTGTTAAATTACGTAATAAGCTTGTATATATGCTTGATGTAGCGTCCCTTGTTTCGAATACTGGAATTAGAGGGCAATTCGAAGAACGAATGAAGCAATTGATCAGTGAATTGCAGGAAAGAAAAAATGTCATTTTATTCATCGATGAAATTCATCAACTTGTAGGAGCGGGTTCAGCCGAAGGATCAATGGATGCAGGGAATATCTTGAAACCTGCACTTGCACGCGGTGAACTTCAACTTGTCGGAGCAACAACTTTATCCGAATATAGGAAAATTGAAAAAGATGGTGCCCTTGAAAGACGTTTCCAGCCTGTTCACGTTAATGAGCCGACAACGGCTGAGGCATTGGTCATCTTACATGGTTTAAAAGATAGTTATGAATCTTATCATGGTGTATCATATAG
>NZ_JBHVQU010000535.1:0-1105 GCF_042886655.1 Peribacillus sp. NPDC058002
AAATTATATACCCTCCACTTTGCAAATTGGGGAAGCCGCAGTAATTGCTCACGATACAAACACACTTGTTATCTCAAATTTTCGTACGATGGACATGGCAGCTGGTGGACAAGGAGCTCCTCTTGTTCCTTTTACCGAATACATTCTTTATAGAAGTGAAGGGAAGGGAAGATTACTTCAAAACATAGGGGGCATTGGAAATGTTACCGTCTTACCCAAGCAAGCATCTCTTGATGACATGTATGCTTTTGATACAGGGCCTGGGAATATGATCATTGATGAAGTATGCCGCCAATTGTTCAATATAAGCTATGACGAAGGTGGTAACATAGCTAAACAAGGAAAAATCAATGACGAACTTTTATCTTATTGCATCAGTCATCCTTATATTATGAGCCGTCCACCAAAATCAACTGGCAGGGAATTGTTTGGCAAGGAATATGTAGTAAAACTATTAAAGATGTTTGAATCACTTCCAAGTCAAGATATTTTAGCAACAGTAACGATGTTTACAGCAAAGTCCATTGTGGAGAACTATCGAAATTTCATCTTTCCAAAAACCAATATTGAAGAAGTGATTATTGGCGGAGGTGGAAGCTATAACAAAACGTTATTAAATATGATTCAATCAATGCTTGGGAATTCCATACAAGTCTTGACTCAAGAAGATTTGGGATACTCTTCCGAAGCGAAAGAAGCGGTGGCCTTTGCATTACTTGCAAATGAAACCTTCCATGGTAATACAAGTAACGTTCCCAAGGCTACCGGAGCTGAATTCAATGTCATCCTTGGAAACATGACCTTCCCTCCTTTACATCGGATTAGCAAATAAACATAAGATAAAATAGGTTTAATAAAAGCCACCCTTCCCCCTTGGATTTCTTAAGGGGTTTTTTCATTTGATCCGTCATAAATTCACTATTATGGCAATCACCTAGTATGATAGCGATGCCCCCCGTATATAACCGTAAATGGACCACCCACTTGGTTTATTTATCCTGAAGCAGCTATTTGAAGAAAATAACGTCACGATTGGATTTTCCATTGAAGGTATGTATGCTTTTTAACCATTGGAAAAGAGCAGAAAGCACATCAATATTTGATG
>NZ_JBHVQU010000536.1:0-1098 GCF_042886655.1 Peribacillus sp. NPDC058002
GTCTTTGGACCGCTGGCTGATAAATTCGGCAGTAAGAAAGTCATTTTGATTTGTACGGTCATTTTTTCCGTATTTACATTTACATCAGGTTTTGCGATTGAGCCAATTTCTTTTGGATTACAACGTTTCATTGCAGGACTAGGCTTGGGAGGAGTCATGCCAAACCTAATTGCAATCATTACTGAATATGCTCCTAAAAAACTTAGAAGTACCCTGGTCGCGATCATGTTCAGCGGGCACGCTCTAGGGGGAGTTGCCGCATCAATGGGAGCGATGTATCTAATTCCGAACTTTGGTTGGCGGGCAGTGGTTTGGCTCGGAGCACTCCCATTAATCTTCATGCCCATATTATATAAATTGTTGCCAGAGTCGATAAATTATTTAATGACAAAAAGCAAATTGGTGAATGTCCTGAATCAAGTGAATCTAGGCGGGCATCTAAAAAGGGAGGACTTTAAGTACCCTCATGTTCTGGATTGCCTTTTTCATGTGTTTATTCGTAATGTATGGCTTGAGTACATGGCTTCCAAAAATCATGGGAGGAGCAGGATATGAATTAGGTTCAAGCCTGACATTTTTAGTCGTATTAAACCTTGGAGCAGTTTTTTGAGCAATTGTTGAAGGGAAGCTTGCAGACAGATATGGTTCCAAGAGGATTCTGGTAACTTTTTTGGTCATTGGATTCATTACCCTCACGATGCTGAGTTTCAAGCCAAGCATGATTATGCTTTATATACTGATTGCCATTGCAGGAGGTACGACAACAGGTACACAAATCGTAACGAATGCATATGTATCCCAGTATTATCCGAATGAAATCCGTTCTACAGGAGTCGGTTGGGCATTGGGCATCGGCAGAATTGGCGGAATACTCGCTCCTACTTTCTGCGGGATCCTGCTTGATATGAAGTTGTCATTGCAGCAGCGGCGATTTGGTTCATTTAGGATAATTTCAGCAACATGACTGCAATCAGGCAGGAAAAGAAATTGATATAACGTAACGTACACCAATGCTGAATCACTGCAAATGGAGAATTTGGTAATAGAAATTGGCTCTTTTCGTAAAGATTGTTGTTTTTAAAAACTAAACGATTTAAG
>NZ_JBHVQU010000537.1:0-1092 GCF_042886655.1 Peribacillus sp. NPDC058002
TTCCATGATGAAAAATATTAATAGGAATACTAAGGTTTATTTATTTTTGAGTAAATACAAAAATTGGCAGGAAGAATATGGAACGTTGAGAAATATCGTTCTCGACTGTGACCTGACCGAAGAATTTAAATGGATGCACCCCTGTTACACGTTTGAGAAAAAAAACATAGTTTTAATTCATGGATTTAAAGAATATTGTGCGCTTCTATTTCACAAAGGTGCCTTGTTACAGGATACCCATGGGATTCTAATCCAACAAACGGAGAATGTACAGGGGGCGCGCCAGATTCGGTTCACCAATGTTCAAGAAATAGTTGCAACGGAAACCATTCTGAAAGCTTATATCCATGAAGCCATTGAAGTTGAAAAAGCGGGTTTGGAAGTGATTAAAAATAATGCAGAATTCATAGTTCCAGAAGAACTTCAAAATAAATTCGATGAAATCCCTGCTTTGAAAAATGCTTTTGAAGCATTGACCCCGGGACGGCAAAGAGCATACATTCTTCATTTTTCTCAACCCAAACAATCCAAAACTCGAGAATCAAGAGTTGAAAAATGCATGCAGAAAATTCTCAATGGAAAGGGCTTAAAAGATTAGTATTTCATTGAAAAAATATAATAATCAAGTTTAAGACCTTACCTCACTTTGCGTTCATCAAACTCTTTTTTGGATCGCAGGAACCACTCAATCAATAATCCAAAAATGGACACCATAAAGTGATCCGTAGAGTATAGAAAACTAACGTGTAATAGGCCTACGCATTCAACCTAGAGTGTACCCTTTGGCTGTTTTTGAAAGGTACGCTTTTCTTGAACTAACGGGGACCTATCTTGAATAAGGTTTAAGCGATGCTCTTCATCAAAACCATCTTATACTAATAAATTTTCACTATATTATAGGAAGCTTTAATGGAGTAACAAAAAATCCAATACAGAGAAATTTGGCTTTTTATTCCGGAATTGCGATTTAGGAAAATGGATGACAATTGCACCTAAAACCCAGCAAAGGTTGCTGGGTTTCTATTTATTCCTTTAAATGAAATCACAAACTTTTTGTAGGTTATTGTTAGATTGTGTCAGATTATACTAAGA
>NZ_JBHVQU010000538.1:0-1090 GCF_042886655.1 Peribacillus sp. NPDC058002
TATCCTTCTTCATCAATGAATGCCCGATCACCGGTAATGAACCATCCGTCACTATATACAGCTAAAGTATCCTCGATCCGTTTAAAATAGCCGACAAAAAGAGCCGGACCCCTTACTAATAAAGAGCCTTCTATATTCGGGGCACAGACCTCCCCTTCAAAATCTACGACCTTTAGTTCCATTCCCGGAAACGGAATTCCGTCGGTATTCGTCAGTTTTTCTTCTGGATCTTCAAGTCTCGTCAAGGTTACCAAGCCATCTTCCGTTTGACCCCACCCTGACAATATCTTGAACGGGACTTTTTCCATGGCTTCCTTTACTAAATGCCTGGGAATCGGGGCACCTAAAGCTACGAAGACTCGTAGCGAATTAAGGTCATACCTTTCTATCCCCTCCATTTGAACCGTATCCTGCAGAAAAGGAGTAGCTCCGGCCGTAAACGTTATTTTCTCCCTCTCTACCCATTCAATAAACTCTTTCGGATTCCAAATGTCTTGATAGACTCCCGTACCTCCAATATGTGTAGGGAGCCTAACTCCATAACCAAAACCTGTTTGATGGGCAAACGTTGACGCCAAGAAAAGAACATCATCAGATGTTAAATGTAAGCGATCAATCCAATAATTCGTTGATATACAAAGAGTATTATGGGTATGCATAACTCCTTTTGGACTTCCTGTGGTTCCCGAGGTAAAGATAATTTCAGTCACATCATTGGGGTCAAGTGTGATTTCATCCAAAATGGATGAATCAATCCGGTCTTCCCAAGGTTCCTCAAATAAAGAGGAGAGCAGTTTCATCCCATTCGGCGCTCTGTCACCCATCACGTATATATGTTTCATTGATGGCCATTGATGACTTAGTCTTTCAATCATATCAGGGTAATAAAACCCACGGAAATACTCTGGTACAACAATCATTTTAGATTCTGCCATCCCAACCATATAGCCAATTTCCCTATCTCGATAAATTGGTATCAATGGATTGCTAATGGCACCGATTCTTGTAACAGCATAATGCAAGATTATAAATTCATTCCAGTTAGGCAGTTGAAAAGAGACAACATCCCCCTTACCCAATCCTATATGCA
>NZ_JBHVQU010000539.1:0-1082 GCF_042886655.1 Peribacillus sp. NPDC058002
GCATATCACTGGATGATTTTATCAAAGAGAGTGTCACCATATTCACTAGGGCTTTAACCCCTTAGTATTTTCACAAGATATACTTATATTAAAATCATTTTCCGAGTGCTTTTCCGCAAAAGTAGGAGATTTTACATAGGCGGGTCAAACTTTATAAAAAACAAAGCAACAGGCAATCTTTTAGTTAATAGGGTCTGTTGCTTTGCTGTTTTCTGTCTTTGCAAAAGAAGGATGGCGTGTTTTCATTCATTCCTCCAACGTCTATGGTGTGATGTTTTCCATCTTCATTAAAATAAATCCACTCCAGGCAAACATTAAGGATGCAATGTAAAAGATGCTGCCGATCGTTAAAAAGTCGACTAAATATCCGGTTGCAATCACCGCAGCTGCAGCACCGATGGATGTCCAAACATGGTAGTTTCCAATTTCCTCACCCGCTGTTTTCTTCGTAACATATCTTGCAAGCACCGTTTTTTCTGTATTTTTTTGTACTGCCCCAAGTACCCCCATAATGATTTGCAGGAGATAGACATGCCAAATTTCATATGCGAGAGGAAAGGCAAGAAGGATTAGTGCCATCCCCCATGAATAGATAAGGAGAAATGCTTTGTCACCGGCTTTGTCAGTGAATTTTCCGATTACAGGATAGCTAAGTGCTGCAGTCAGTGAGAATATTCCATATGCCCACCCGAATTGTGAATAACTGGTGCCTACATTTTTGATTAGCAAAATATAAAAAGGGAAAATCATGCTTGCAGCCATTCCCACAGTGCCTTGGTAAAAAACGAAACGTTTATAATTCATGGATGATACTCCTCATAGAAAAGATTCATGAAGCGATTATCAGGATCATATTTCTTTTTTAATTGAAAGAATTCCTCAGTATGCGGATACGCTTCAAATAATTGTGTCTTGGTTGGATACCCATAATAGGGCAAATAGTAGCTGCCGTTATGGTCAAGCGTCACATCTATCATGTTTCGGATGACCCTTTCCGTATTTGCCTTACTTTCGTTATCCGTCCCTTGATTGATGAGCATTACAAGAGCGAACATATCATCCTTGGCATAGGACATGAGTGA
>NZ_JBHVQU010000540.1:0-1077 GCF_042886655.1 Peribacillus sp. NPDC058002
TATGGTGAGGGTGTTCACCATATCTCTTTTGTCGTTAAAGACATGGAGGATAAGATGAAGATGTTAGAGGAAATGGGCTATCCGGTCATACAGACAGGTAACTTTTTTAACGGAAAAGGCCGATATGCCTATATGGATACCACATCGGCCTATAAAGTCATTATTGAATTGTTAGAACGTTTTGATGAGTAAACATGTAACGATGGATCAATCAAAAGGTTTCAGCAGAGCACTTGTCAAGAAATAACGAACTCCAGTGGTCATTAAATCGAAAACCTAGCCATTTTCCCTCCTATTCAGCTGATTAACTTACTGTACTAGTGAAACAGTAAAAGCATATACAAGGCAATGGGCAGGAAGGGGACTTCAACCATGGCCTTGTACGGTTGGCATAATAGTGGAAAAATATGACGAATAATTCAGAATATTAACGTTATTAAAAGTGGTTATTGGCTTGGAAATTTTTTAAGCTAAGGTGTATACATGTATGCAGGTGTGGGTGTTCTTTTTTCAAAGGAGCCAAAGGTTATAAAAAATTGTACGATCGGGGGGCAAAGAGAAATGGAGATATCCGGAAAAATAAACTTGGTAATTTGATTGTGATACATGTTTTATGTAATCAAGATAATAATCATAGTTTTTTTGGATATGGATCGTGTTGACCTTTATTGCTTTTTCTACATCTTTGTCACGAATGGCATGGATTAGCTGTAAGTGCTCATTGTTCCGTTCCTCATACCAAGATTTATCAACCATTGTAACATCTTCATTACGGGCCGATAAAAAGGAAATTCGAAAAGATAGCCATAACGAATCCGTAGTTTTTTGGAGAAAGGAATTTCTCGAGTAGGAATAAAATAAGCGGTGAAATTCAATGTTTGCTCGACTTGCCGCTATTCGGTCATTACTATTAATTGCTTGTTGCAGTTTATCCGTTGCCCATTCCAGTTTTTTTAATTCCTCCTCCGTAATTCCTTCACAAGCTTTTTGTATCGAATAGTTTTCGAGCATTTTCCTGATTTCCAATTCCTGCTGTAAAAGTTCAATATCCACATTGGATATGACTATCCCTATACC
>NZ_JBHVQU010000541.1:0-1070 GCF_042886655.1 Peribacillus sp. NPDC058002
ATTACAAACGTCTCAATTAATTTGGATAACATTAATTACTGACTGAATGCAGGCGCGGTAGCAATCGGGATCGGCAGTGACTTGAACAAAGCCTATCAAAATGGCGGCTATGAAGCCGCAGTGAAATTAAGCCGAAAATACATGCAAAAAATTGCAGAATAATGGAGGTGCATGGTGAATATTACATTTAGATGGTACGGGAAAGACAATGATACGGTTACGTTGGAGCACATTAAACAGATTCCTGGAGTGAAAGGGATTGTTTGGGCACTTCACCAAAAACCTGTTGGTGAGGTTTGGGAAAAGGAAGAAATTCAAGAAGAAATTGAGTATATCCAATCATTTGGTTTTCACACGGATGTCGTAGAAAGTGTAAATGTCCATGAATCGATTAAATTGGGTAACGAAGACCGCATGATTTATATAGAGAAATACAAAGAGACGATCCGAAATCTTTCGGAAGCTGGAGTGAAAGTCATTTGTTATAACTTCATGCCGATCTTTGATTGGACTCGGACGGAAATGTTCCATCCTTTGGAAGATGGCTCAACTGCCCTGTTTTATGAAAAGGCGAAAGTGGATACGCTAGATCCGCAAGATTTAATTCGTACTGTAACGGAAGCTTCAGATTTAACTTTACCCGGGTGGGAACCAGAAAAGATGGATCGAATTTCTGAACTATTCGAAGCTTACAAAACTGTGGACGAAGAGCAGCTATGGGCGAATCTTGAAATATTCCTAAAAGAAATATTACCTGTTGCCGAGGCTTGCGGTATAAAAATGGCAATACACCCGGATGATCCGCCATGGTCCATTTTTGGCTTGCCAAGAATCATCACCGGAGAGTCGAGCTATGAAAAACTGATTTCGATTTCGGATTCACCATCGAATGCGTTTACCTTGTGTACAGGATCGATGGGGGCAAACCCTGAAAATGATATGGTCCAGGTGGCTAAAAAGTATGCTAACCGTTCGCCTTTCTCCCATATTCGCAATGTGAAGATCTTTGAAAACGGTGACTTTGTGGAAACATCCCATCATACCCAGGATGGATCGATCAATATACAGGG
>NZ_JBHVQU010000542.1:0-1055 GCF_042886655.1 Peribacillus sp. NPDC058002
ACTCAATATTTAAAGGGAACCGAGAATCGGTTAGGTAAGCTTTCTGAAAGTGTTTTTGCTAATTATTATAATGATTTTGATATCGTGGCAACATCAGCCATTTATACCCAACTATTTTATAATTGGGCCAAGGAACTGTTTTCTGATTACGAACACCAATATCAGAAAGAAGGCGCAGAAGAGATCAAGAATGGAATTTTAGATTTAAGGGATGAAATCGTACGTAAAATGAATCACTCTATTTCTAAATGTACCAAGCAAAATGGATTCTGTATTACATGGACTGATATCTTAAAAATCGAACCTGAGTATATGGATACAATTAATGAAGGGATGAATGCCATCTTTGCATTGGCCTCGAACGTAGGATATGGGGCAGCATTGATTGGGGTAAAAACGTTTATTGAAAATGTGGATAAAAGCGAATTAAGCCTTCGCTACTGGACATGGGATTTTAATGCAAACAAACAGTATTTGACCATTGGCATTCTTGGAAAATTGAATGGCTTGTAAAAAAATGAAAGGCGGGATAGGTAAGCATATCAGCAGCTATACCTATCCCTTTTTTTATTGGTTATAGAACCCATAGGAATATTATCAATCACTTTTGCGTGATAAAAGGGAACTGGATCAGTAAATCATAAGGAATAAGACATATTTATATAAAAGGTATAAAAAAACGATGAAATTTTTGACTATTTGTCTAATGATTTCACAATCTGGTGTGGATATAATGAATCTGTTGAAAACAGAATATTCCGATAAGTGAAGGCGAGAGAAAGAAAAGGAAGAGGACGTAGTAATGAGGGTGAAACAATAAGGAAGGGGTGTGTTGTTTGAAAGCTGATATCGTGTTCATGAATGGCGAGGTCATAACCGTAAATCAAAAAAATGAAGTAGCAGAAGCCCTGGCAATTAAAGGTAATCGCATCTCGGCAGTCGGTACGAATCATGAAATCAAGGCATTCATCGGGGAAGAAACAAATGTGGTTGATTTGCAGGGGAAGTCATTACTTCCCGGGTTTATTGATTCTCATATTCATCTTATATTGTAC
>NZ_JBHVQU010000543.1:0-1054 GCF_042886655.1 Peribacillus sp. NPDC058002
ATATTGAAGGGGGATGTCGTTTACGTAACGTATCCGTTCCAGTTTATTTACGGGGTCTCCAATATTTTGTTTGAAAAGCTTGGCTAGGGTAGCGTTTGCTTCAATCACCTTTAAGCTAATGACCTTCGTAGAAGGGTTTTTCCCTTGCATCGTGACTTGCTCAGAGAATTTTTCAACCGTGCTTGTAAGAAATTGCTTCACTTTATTCTCCGAAACGAAAGTCCCTTTGCCTTGAACACGGTAGATGTAGCCTTCGACGTTCAATTGCTGTAAGGCCGTACGAACTGTTGTCCTGCTTACTCCGTATATTTTACAAAATTCAGCCTCGGTCGGTAATTTTGTATTTGGTTGATATTCGCCATTTTTTATGAGATCGATAATTGATTCCTTAACTATGGAATGCAATGCCGCTTCTTTATTCATGGTCTCCACAGTGATTCCTCCTATGTTCATTCCAATATATACATATAGATTATCTCGGATAAGTTTAATAATCAACTTTAAATCGAAAATTTGTAGTAACAAATTTAAAATTGTGTTGATATTTTCCTAATTTGTAACTACAATATATGTATGGAGGTAATAATACCCACTTCATATAGCCTTTCAGGGGAAGTGATAAAACAAATTAACAGGGATTAATACAAAAATGTGGTTTAGCCTTACTTAAAAATACTGAATAATCAAACATTAAAAAGGGGGGTAATTTCAATGAATATCTTATTATGTTGTTCTGCGGGGATGTCTACTAGTTTATTAGTTACCAAGATGGAGGAAAGCGCTAAAAAACAAGGAATAGAATGTCGTATATGGGCTGTTGGTTCTACAGAAGTGAATAATGAAATAGATAAGGCCGATGTGATTTTATTAGGTCCGCAGGTTAGATATCTTCTTTCCAAGTTACAGGAATCGGGGAAAGAAAAGGGGATTCCAGTCGCAACCATCAATCCAATGTTCTATGGACTATGTAATGGTGAAGAAGTATTAAAACAAGCCACTACTTTAATAAAAGGAGAATAAGGATATGATGACTTTTATTGATAAGTATATTATG
>NZ_JBHVQU010000544.1:0-1052 GCF_042886655.1 Peribacillus sp. NPDC058002
GGCTGGTATTATACAAAGTGGATTATGTTTATTCTTATTTTTATATTGGGTGTAGGTTTATATATCTTCAATGACATAAATGGGAATTGAAATACCACTATTCTAATTTAACTAACAGGTGCTTTAGCTTAGGATCGGAGCTGTCTTTAAGGCAGCTTTTTCTTATGCAACTAACGGGTGCGTTAATTCATTAAGGAACACAAAAATGATCAATCATTGGTCTTTTTCTTACAGGTTTAAATATTTTTCATACTGAGTTAGTAATTCCATATAATTTTCAGTGGGTTTTATATCAGGTTTTTTTTGTTTAACAACGTAAAGGGCTTCTTCTCGATTTAATCTATATTTTCGCATATAAAATGCAGTAATGACAAAGCCCAATCGTTGTATTCCTAAAGTATCGTGTATTAATATTCGATAGCCCTGGTCAAACAATTGATTAATCTGTTTCATCAGGTTATCGACCAATTCTAAACTGGGAGTTACCCGAATAGTAAGAGGAACCCATATCATTATTCTTCTTGAAAAATCAAATGGAGGGCGGTCAGGTTTAGTACGTAGGTTCACTATGACTGATATATTTCTTTGAACAAACCCCCAATCATCGGGAGAAATTTGTCCTCCAATGTACAATCGCCCTCGTATCATTTCCACAAAACCCATTTACATTGCCACCTACTTCATTTTAGGGATGAAATATATTATGTTTTATCTAATGAAATGGCTTACTAATTAATTTTGCCATTTTACAGAATTTCCTTAATGAACTAACGGGTGCGTTTGCTGAGGATCAGAGCTGTCTTTAAGGCAGCTTTTTCTTATGGAACTATCGGGGCAGGTTATTGAAATAACAATTCTTAGTAAATTTTATTTAGTTATATTGAAAATAAAATCTTAACGATTATTAGGAGATAAAATGTTCAAAAAAATTAAAACTTGGGCGAGGAATCTAAAACGTCAGATTTTTATCCTTTACTTTGCTTGTAAAGATCCAAGAGTGCCTTGGTATGCAAAAGTATTTACGGCTTGTGTTGTAGCTTATGCTTTCAGTC
>NZ_JBHVQU010000545.1:0-1048 GCF_042886655.1 Peribacillus sp. NPDC058002
TATTCAATTTGTCAGATTTTCACCCATATTATTCAGCTATCATCGTTCATTCTATTCAAAACGTTATTAGTTTTGGCTGTTTTCGCATACTTTGTTGCTATTTACCAAGTGATGTGGTGTGGTTGATTTCCCCTCAAGATGCTCGCCTTCCGCGGGGCGGGCGGTGAGACCCTCCTCGGCGTAAACAAATGGGGTCTTACCTGTCCCTCTGCTCCCGCAGGAGTCTCGCACTTCCACTCCAATCAACCTTAAATAGTCGCGTTTTAAAAACAATAATCTTAACGAGACAAGCCTTGGTTTTTAATATAAGTCGTGAAAATGGCGGAAAAGGTAGTTAAATATTTTTCAGTTTTGTACAATGATTAAATAGCAAATTTTAAAAGGAGTTTTAATATGGAGGGCATCTCTGATCATTTAAAGGAAGATTTGGATATATTGTTCGTAGGTTTCAATCCAAGCATTCGTTCAGGCCAGACTGGCCATCATTATGCGAATCCAAACAATCGTTTTTGGAGAATCCTCTTCGAGTCGGGGTTGACACCAAGGAAATATGAACCAACGGAAGACTCGTCTTTACTGGAACTAGGTTATGGTTTCACCAATATCGTTTCAAGGCCTACAAAAGGTGCGGACGAAATCACTAAAGAAGAGTACATAAAAGGAAGGAAGCAATTAAAAAGGAAAATTGAAAAGTATAAACCTAAACTAGTCTGTTTTGTAGGCAAGGGTGTCTATCAGGAATATCGTCAATTACGAAAAATCTCTTGGGGGCTTCAAGAAGAACCTTCATTGAATGAGACCATTGAATTCGTTGCCCCTTCTTCCAGCGGTTTAGTAAGAATGCCGATAGAACAAATCATCGAAATATATAGGGAGTTGCCAATTCTGCTTGGCAAGCTGAAAAGCAATTGATTAAAACAAGGGTGGAATTTTATGAGTCAGGATAGTGCTGAATGGAAAAGCGATGGATTTTCCGAGGTTAATGATGGGGAAGGCTTTTGGCAAGGAGTAAAGGATTGCATTCCTACATTATTGGGATACCTAAGTA
>NZ_JBHVQU010000546.1:0-1048 GCF_042886655.1 Peribacillus sp. NPDC058002
GCCCAAACAGGATCGCCTTGGCATATTGTCATTTCAGTCATTTATGGTGTTTCCATGCTACTTTTATACGTCTCTTCTACATTAGTGCATAGTTTTCCTGAGGGCAAAACAAAGGATATATTCGAAATCTTTGATCATTCAGCCATATATATATTCATTGCAGGAACATACACGCCCATCATGCTTCTTGTGATCCAAGGGTCACTGGGCTGGACGCTGCTGGGTATAATTTGGGGAGTTGCCATAATTGGGGTCGTCTTTAAAGCGTTCTATGTGAAAAAGTTCCTCTTCCTTTCGACGATTCTCTATATTGCAATGGGGTGGATGATCGTTATCGTTTGGGGACCACTTACAGCAACGATGCCTTCAGCTGGTATCCAGTTACTGATTGCAGGTGGGTTGCTTTATACGTTTGGTGCCATATTTTATGTTTGGCGCGGTTTTCCGTTTCATCACGCGGTTTGGCATGTATTCGTGCTTGGGGGATCTGTCACACACTTTTTTGCGGTCTTGTTTTATGTCCTTCCACTATGATCATTTGGCCGATTTGTTGTATGTGAGGGATTCTGAAGTTTTCATTGACCTTTATTAGGAAATACATAAGGTATAAGACTAAAGGAGGAAAAAGATCAATCAAAACATTATCAGGGCCGTTTGCCGCTATGCTTGTTTTGGCTGGATGCGGCGAAGAAAACGATGAGGTGAAAAACCCGCCAGGAGAATGAAAATCAAGCTGAAAATAATCCTGAAACAGGAACGGATAAAAATGAAAAACTGCCATTCACTTATAACGATTTTCAATTGGAAGTGGATTATACAGGCAATGATAACGAATACGAAGCTGAATATGATACAATGGGTGCTCAAACAGAAGCTTCGATCGAGGACAAACTTAACAAACATGAAGTTTACGGTGATGAAGCAATGAAAGAATTGACCCCGATTCTGGAAAAATTGACATTCGCCAAAGATTCATCAGAGGAGGAAGTCATTCAAGAAGTGACACAAGCTTTTAATCCGAAGGATGACTATCAAGAATTTGATTTAG
>NZ_JBHVQU010000547.1:0-1039 GCF_042886655.1 Peribacillus sp. NPDC058002
AGGTCCAGGCGATACTCTAACAGAAGTGATTATACACGGACATTCTTTTTTAGTTGGTACAAATGACTCTAATTTATCCACGAAAGAACAAGTCAAAAAAATTGTACTATCCTGAAAGCTATTCATAACTTTCGTTTTTGAACTAACGGGTGCGTTAGCTTTAGATCAAGCTGTCTTTAAGGCAGCCTTTTCTTTATGCAACAGTTGAATTGAAGAAGATGGTAAAATTAATAGCAAAGTAATTCTTGTGGGGAGGGTTATATGGAGCAAGTAAATTTTTTTGACAACAGTCTTTTTTACGAAAAGGTAAAGAAAACTTTCTACTTACACAAAAAGTTAATCAAAGAACATTTGCCAGAAGCTGATGTCCAGCACGTTGGAAGTACAGCTGTCCCTAATTGCCTTACAAAGGGTGATTTAGATATACAAGTGCGTGTTACTACTGAACAATTCCCAATGGCAGTTCAGACACTTTCAGCCTTATATGAACTAAATGAAGGTAGTGTCAAAACCGACAGTTTCAGGGCATTTAAAGATGATTCAACCGTTCCTCCTCTCGGTGTGCAATTAAATGTAATTAATTCTGAATTTGATTTCTTTTGGAAGTTCCGAGATGTTTTATTAATAAATGATAAATATCGAAAGGAATACGATGATTTAAAGAGGAATTACGAAGGAAAAGAAATGGATGAGTACAGGGAAGCCAAAAATGAGTTTTTTCAAAGAATTATTGAAACACCAGAGTTTAAAAAACTGTGATCCTTAATTAACTAACGGGTGCGTTCGTATTATAAGGTTAGCCAGTTTTTACTGGTTGACCTTTTTTAAATAGAATCTATTATATCAGTAGCCAGGGTAGGACGTACGGGTGCGTGGGACTTGATCCCGTGAACTAAACAGTCCGCCCCCTACTTGTAGAAACATGTTTGAGGCTGGTTGGGACGAAGATCTCGTATAACAAGCGAAGCTATGACACTACATGGAGGACTAGGGGTACTGGTTAGTAAGTAGAGGAGGAAAAAACAATGAATCCAGTTGT
>NZ_JBHVQU010000548.1:0-1029 GCF_042886655.1 Peribacillus sp. NPDC058002
TCACAGCTTTGATCAAACCTATGGTTCCAATGCTGATTAAATCCTCAATATTGATGCCAGTATTTTCGAATTTCCTGGCAATATAAACCACCAGCCTTAAATTACGTTCAATCAAGATCGAACGTGCAGCTTCATCGCCATTGGGTAATTTATTGATCAGTATTGCCTCTTCTTCCTTCGAAAGGGGCGGGGGCAGTGCCTCACTCCCTCCTATATAAAATATTTCGTCCGTTTTCAATCCGAGCTTGAACAATAGTTTGTACCAAAAATAAGTGAGCCGAAGAATGAATTTCTTCAAAATAATTCTCCCTTCTAAATAAACGGATTATGGGTCAAATTAAAGAGTGAATTGATGGTTCAGGAGGCATTTTGCACCGGTATCCCGGTTAACATTTTCGGGTGAACGATAGATTGATAGCTATTGTCGGGAGAGAGTTGCTGAAAGGTAAACGAAACTAGACCCTGCTTGACATGAAATTCTTTTTCTCCTTGAATGATTTTAATGTAATCCGGTTTGATTGCAGTTAACAGCTGATGTTCATGGCCCACGACTTTATAAGGGATGACACGCATTCTTCCTGTCCATGAATATTCTGGCTGCGTTTCCTGACTTATCAGGTTATCAGGATTTTTAAAGAGCTCTAGCATATCGTCCGGAATTCCTGCTTCCCCTCCTGAAAGAGAGATGATCATGACCGGGGAGCGTGTAATCGGATCATATAGTTGATTGCCGCTATCCACCAATCCATGAAATTTCCCTTCAAAGTCAGAGATTTTAACCGAGACCGAAACCATTTGCTCATGTGTAAGCTTGGTCATCTCCATCCCTTCTAGTGTTCGCTTGGAAAATTGCCATGCGAGCGGGAACCCGATCATTACGAATATCCAGCTGACAGGGTCGCCAAAACGGTTGATTCCTGCATATTGACCAGGGTCCTTGGACACGATTTGGAATTCAAATAAGTAGTGAAGTCCCAGAAGGATACCTCCCGATAAAAACGTCATGAAATATAAAGTGGCCACCGATTT
>NZ_JBHVQU010000549.1:0-1029 GCF_042886655.1 Peribacillus sp. NPDC058002
GCTTTACTTCGGATAAGATCGGGAATGTTGATTAGTTTGGGTAAGGTTTGACCATGATAATCTATCTATAAAAGACAGTGAATATACTGGTCATGAACTTTCAATGGAGATTTTCTTCATCAATCGTTTTAATTTATCTTCTGTAGCTGTTCCCTCTACTGGTGTATAGATACTGCACCTTAAGTCCATGTCCCCCTGGACTTGGAGAGAAGTTAAATTAAACAGCATCTTTCCGGCTTTAGCATGTCTAAATTCAATCATCATTTCTGGAGCTTTGCTCACTTGACTTTCTTGCCATAAAGATTGAAATTCCGGGTGGGAATCACTCATTTCATTAATAAATTGGCTATACCATTCATCCCCTAAGTAGTGACCATAATAGGCACGAAAAATGGCAAGAAACCCTTTAACAAAATGCTCCCAATTCACAGCTAATGCTTTTAATTCTTTTCTTGTAAATATTAGATGGATCAAATTTCGTTGGTCGTCCGGAAGTTGTTCAAAATCTAAAAATACATGAGAAGCAGCATTGTTCCAGCCTACAATATGACAATGTCGATCTGTAATGATAGTAGGACAATAGGTTAACTCAGCTAAAATTCTTTCCAAAGAAGGACTTAGTTTTGGCTGATCCTTCTTTCGATGAATAATGGATGATTTCACTTCTAAAGCTAAATCATATAAATATTCCCGTTCATCATTATTTAATTGTAGAGCTGTAGATATGCAATCCAATACGCTTGTGGAGACCTTTATATCCCGCCCTTGCTCTAGCCACGTATACCAAGTAGTACTGACTCCCGCCAAATGGGCAACTTCTTCTCTTCGTAAGCCAGGTGTTCTTCTCCGTGTACCAGCGGGTATACCTATAGATTCAGGCTTTATTTGGGATCGCTTTGATTTCAAAAATGAGGACAAAGCTTCAAGCCTGGTTTTATCATTCATTTCTAAAACCACCTTCATAACAATTTAACCTAGTAGTTATTATACCAGGATAAACACTCACTTGTAATAGGATAACCCCGAAGT
>NZ_JBHVQU010000550.1:0-1027 GCF_042886655.1 Peribacillus sp. NPDC058002
TCCCTATAGTTAGTATATGATTTTCCATATTCAAAATGTGTATAGATGTTTTACACAATGACATCGGATTCTAAACTTTTTTCTGTTTCTTTTTCCATCCTTAACAGTTCTTGAAAGGATGCTAATGCGACTTCGACTTGATCATCGGTAGGGGCTTTGGTTGTCAATAACTGAAGCCAAAGGCCGGGATAGCCGAGGTAACGAAGAAAGGGAATATCCCGTACTTTGTTGGTCAACTGCAGTACCTCGAAGGCTATGCCAAGCACGACGGGGATTAGCAATACTCGATCCACGACACGGAGCCATAATGGATCGGTCGGAACGAGCATATAGACGAACATGCCTACAATGACTGTAAATAGAATGAAGCTGCTGCCGCAGCGATAATGAAGGCGTGAACTTGCCTGCACATTTGCTACGGTCAATTCTTTTCCGCTTTCAAAGCAATTGATCACCTTATGCTCTGCCCCGTGATACTGAAAGACACGCTTGATCAAAGGCGTCATGGATACTACGTAAATGTATACCAGCAATAATATCAACTTGAACAAGCTTTCCATTAAAACCTGGGCCATATGGCCGCTGAATATGGGTCTTGTCAATTCGGCAAGAAAGACTGGAATCAAAGTGAAAAGCAACTTCCCGAATAGGAAGGAAAGAACACCGATTACGGCAACTCCCAGCCAAACACTTATTTTAGAAGATTCCTTCGTTTCTTTTTTCTTTTCTTCCTGCTTTTCCCCGTCTTCTTCTTCATACTGTTCAGTTGAAAAGTTTAGATGTTTCGAGCCGGTGGCACTTGACTGAATCAGTGATACGATACCGCGTAGAAACGGTATTTTTTTTAAGCGGTTGACAACAGGTTTCGATTCACGCGGAAGATGATAATATACAATCGTTGAATCTTTGCGGCGTACCGCAGTGACTGTGTGATGTTTGCCACCGAACATGACGCCTTCCACTACAGCCTGCCCTCCATAAACGGGTTTTTGAACCTCAGACATTTCTACACCAACCTAATAGCTGT
>NZ_JBHVQU010000551.1:0-1026 GCF_042886655.1 Peribacillus sp. NPDC058002
AAGTGAATATTAACTTGATTGTCACCCCTTAATTAGATTGTCATCTAATTAGATGACAATCTAATTAAAGGAGGGGGAAAAGTGCAATTAGAAAAATTGGTCGCATTCCATAAAACGATTGGTGATGTAACAAGGATTAGAATTATATCCATCCTGGCAAATGGTCCAAAACACGGACAAGCACTTGCCGGAATATTGAAATTGACGGCACCGACCATCTCGCACCATTTAACTAAATTGAAGGACATTAATTTAGTGAAGGATCGAAGGGAAAAAAATACGGTGTATTATTTTTTGAATGAAGATGTCCTGAAGCATTATTCGTCAGCATTACCTAAACTCGTTTCAACTAAGGGGGATTCCAATAAAATGGATAATCAAAAGCTGAATTTAGAACACAAAAAGATCCTTGAAAACTTTTTGATGCCAGATGGTCGACTAAAAACCATACCTGCACAGAGAAAAAAGAAAATGATCGTTCTTCATCATATAGCCAGCCTTTTGGAAAAGGGACGTAAATATCCAGAAAAAGAATTGAATGAATTCATCCAGTCTTTCCATGAGGATTATGCAACAATAAGGCGTGAACTCATTATCGGGAGTATCATGTACCGTGAAAACAGCATTTATGAATTGAACCCCCGCGAGATGTGGGCTGATATCGTTTAACGGAAGGTTTCAAAATTAAAAAACCGGCCTCCCATATGGAAAGCCGGTTCTTGAGATTTAGATTATATGGCAAAATGATGGCCGCCGATAATTTTTATTACCTGTAATTGCTTCATCCATTCACTGTCTGAAATACTAGGATTCCAAAAATACAAGGCATCATTTGTATAGCCATGAATCGCCAATGCTTCATTTACAGCCTTCTTGGCATCATCTCCTGCTGGTCTATTTATACTGCCGTCACCAACAGGCGAGAATTGGTTTTTTTGATAAATCACTTCCCGTACCGTATCAGGAAATTCATCACTATCAAGGCGATTCAATACGACTCCTGCCACCTCGACCTTACCCCTGTAT
>NZ_JBHVQU010000552.1:0-1025 GCF_042886655.1 Peribacillus sp. NPDC058002
GTTACGATCACTATTCTATTTTTGAGCACATATTAAAGCTCCTCTCCCTATTCATTACTGTTATTAACCAGTTTGTATCATGGGCGTTACCCATTAACACCGTTCAACTCCCAGCTTATTACAATTTAGCAAAATTAAGAAATCCAGTAATCTCCCCTTTTTTAATCAGAGACAGGACTTTATCGATATTTTATTTCAGTATATCGTTCTTTTCTGAAAATAATTAAAATCATCTACACCAATATTTGTGATAACAACGTTTTTAAGATTCCATAGAATATTTGTAATTCTTCTCGTCTCTTTACCCTTACCGATTTCATGGGGTTTTAATTGCTCGTCTATCTATGCTGAATTAATTATAAGGAAAAGAAAGCAAAAATTAAATATCCCAATCTCTCAGTGATATAAATGAGAAATTGGGATATTTATAAAATTTAGAGCCTGTCTGTTGCTCTAACTCTATAAGGCAGCACATGTTTTAAAGCGGTGGATTTTGCACACCTAGATGAATCCAATCTTCTTTTGGCGGCCCATAAACCCCAGAAGGTTTTATTCCTGCTTGTCGCATCAGAACCGTAACTTGTCCGCGATGATGAACAATATGCTTGATTAGCCCCATAAGGATGGAAGCATTTGTTTCCTGTCTTCCAAACGCTTCTTGTATTTGTTCCAGGGATTCGTCTGTCCATTGCTGTTCAATGATTTTTGCTGCGTGAGAACTGACATTTTTAAAAGTGATGGCAATTTCCCGGGCTGAAGATGGAACGTTTTCCGAACTTTCTATCCGTTCTATCTTTAACCCGAAATGGGCTAGATAATCTGGAATATTCGTGGTGAAATGCCATGCAATTCTTCCTAAAGTGCGACCTTCGGGATAAACTTGTTGATCTAATGAATCATCAGTCAAACCATCCAAAACATTTTGAGTCAGTATGGCTTCTTTATTCCATTCTTTAATAAAATCCGAAATTGAAATATACATATAATGCCTCCCCTATTTCGTTAGATAATTATTTACTCAAAGT
>NZ_JBHVQU010000553.1:0-1019 GCF_042886655.1 Peribacillus sp. NPDC058002
AAGGCAGCAATGGAAACCCAGCAGCCGCCTCTTTTAACAAGCCTTCATGAAATATATCCCTTTACCCGCTGTATAATCGAATCAAATGGTCACTCAATTATAAGGTTTATCGTTTGGCCAGGCTTTAGAAAGGACAGCAAGGGAATATCTTCTTCTATAACTCGACCTATCACATTAACACGGTGATTTGCCCCTAGGTCTCTCTTGCAAATTTGGACCTCCCCCCGATACCTTCCGTAAGCATCATTGTCCATCGTTATGGATCCAAGGCTACGTGCAACTGTATTACTCGGCTCAACATTTGCTGTGACCCGGGTATTCTGCAGCCGGAAAACATCTTGAGAAACATCTGGCCTTAATTTATACTGACCGCCTTGCAAGATTCGGGATTCCATTCTAACAGTTAGAATATTTAGATTTTTATAGGCGGTTAGATTCTCAAGCAGATTATTCTCCGTTCCTTGGTCTCCAACGTAAACTCCTTCCACATGCTGAATCAGCTCAATACCGGCAGCGTAAGGATTCATCAACCTGTGTTTTTCGAGTGTTGGAAGACCCTCATGAAGAGGGCCGCGTTTGCTTCCTGCACCTGGGATGAAAGCAAAGATCGGTATGCCGTATTTCTTGAACATTCGATTTTGTTGATGAAAGAACCCTTCCTCAAGGCCCGTTTCAGGCTTCGGATAAAAGTTGTGCCATGCTATCAGACTTTCCGTTTCCACACCGCCCCCAAGTATGGCCAAAAGTTCTTCTTCATTCAGTGTACTTGCATTTAGTGAGAGTGAAAACACCTTAGATAAAGATATGACCGTTTCTTTATCAAACCCATCATCAAGCCGAATACCTTTAATACCTAATGGCCATAAATCCGTGAATTTGCTAATCCCCAAATGATCAAGCGTGTTTAATGAGACATCTGCATGGATTTCCATTCCATAGTCCTCTGAAAGCTTTAAAAGCGTGATCATCCTTTTCACGAGATCACCCTTTTCTTCAGGAATATGAAGCGAGGTGAATGC
>NZ_JBHVQU010000554.1:0-1018 GCF_042886655.1 Peribacillus sp. NPDC058002
TTAGTAAACATGGTTTCAGTGAACCAGGTTTTACTTTTATGTGCAGAATAAGTTCTGACAGTTTAATAGGGGGTAATATTCATGACGAAAAATGACGTATACCAAGCGCGTAAGTCCTTTGAGATTGATGGGCAACGCTACAACTACTACAGCTTAGACGCTATTGAAAAAGCAGGGGACGGCAAAGTATCACGCCTTCCATATTCCATTAAAGTATTACTTGAAGCGGTACTTCGCCAAGTGGACGGAAGAGTAATCACAAAAGAACACGTTGCGAACCTTGCTAAATGGGGAACAAGCGAGCAACAAGATATAGATGTTCCGTTCAAGCCATCACGTGTAATCCTACAAGATTTCACTGGTGTTCCTGTTGTTGTTGACTTAGCTTCTTTACGTAATGCTTTCGCAGCACTTGGTGGGGACCCTGACAAAATCAACCCAGAAATCCCGGTTGACCTTGTAATTGACCACTCTGTACAAGTTGATAAAGCAGGTACAATGGATTCCCTTGATGCCAATATGGATCTTGAATTCGAACGTAATGCAGAGCGTTACCAGTTCCTAAGCTGGGCTCAAAAATCATTCAACAACTATCGTGCAGTTCCACCGGCAACTGGTATCGTTCACCAAGTTAACCTAGAGTACCTTGCAAACGTGGTTCATGCTGTTGAAACTCCAAACGGCGACTTCGAAGTATTCCCTGATTCTGTTTTCGGTACAGATTCACATACTACAATGATCAACGGTATTGGTGTTCTTGGTTGGGGTGTCGGCGGTATCGAAGCAGAAGCAGGAATGCTTGGACAGCCTTCATACTTCCCAGTTCCAAAAGTGGTTGGTGTTAAACTGACTGGCGAACTTCCTAAAGGTACAACGGCTACTGACCTTGCATTGAAAGTAACACAAGTTCTTCGTGCACACGGCGTAGTTGGTAAATTCGTTGAGTTC
This sequence comes from Peribacillus sp. NPDC058002, assembly GCF_042886655.1. Taxonomy (NCBI): domain Bacteria; kingdom Bacillati; phylum Bacillota; class Bacilli; order Caryophanales; family Bacillaceae; genus Peribacillus; species Peribacillus sp. NPDC058002. Next base: position 949 of record NZ_JBHVQU010000554.1, read on the forward strand.
TACGGCCCAGGAGTAGGATATCTTCCACTTGCTGACCGTGCAACAATCGCTAACATGGCTCCAGAATACC
>NZ_JBHVQU010000555.1:0-1013 GCF_042886655.1 Peribacillus sp. NPDC058002
CTCTATTTCCGGATATACATTCGTTTCAAAGACTTGGCTTTTTTTTAAGACGATGACGACGCGCTCCCGTAATGTGCCCAGAAATTCCCTGCGTTCACCAGGCTTGATTTCTTTTGGACCATGGATGCCTTGTTCTAGATAGTCCTCCACCTTTAGGCGTGACAATTCTTCCCCACCTCCGCTTTCACATCAATAATGTATGTAATATGGCCAAAAATAGTGCCCATCATTTCTACGTTTGCCAAAAAAGCAGAAAGTTGCCCTTGTTTTAATATTACATATTTTTAGTCTACCCCCACTTTAAAAAATTGTCACTTTAGCTCCACTTCATGCATAGGATAGTGTATGTGTAAATGTAGGTGGCTTAAATGAGGGACGGGGAAAAACATGAAGAAATTGATGGTATTTTTATTAATATTCGCTTTTAGTTTAGTTGGGTTCAGTAATACTTCAGATGCGGCAGCAAGGCAACTGATTATCATCAATAAAGCCAATAATCAGCTTGCCTATTACGAAAATGATAATTTGGTGAGGGTTTTCAGCGTGGCGACAGGAAAGAATGCCTCCTACACCCCTGAAGGAAAGTTCAAGGTAGTGACAAAGATTGTGAATCGTCCCTATTATAAAGGCAACATTAGAGGCGGAGACCCAAAAAACCCTCTAGGTAAAAGATGGCTGGGGATCAATGCAAGGAATACACCAGGAAATACCTACGCAATACACGGAAATAATGATCCTACCACCATTGGGAAATATATAAGTGCCGGTTGTATTCGTATGTATAACAATGATGTTCAATGGCTGTACGAAAGGGTGAAAATGAACACTGTAGTGTTGATTGCCAGTTCGAATAAATCATTTGCCACCATAGCTGCCACGAATGGCTATAAAGTGAGCGGATCTGTGAGCCTTCCCGTAAATACCAACCCTTCCCTGAAGAAAGGAAGCAGTGGTCCCCAAGTAATTGAACTGCAAAAAAGATTAACTAAAAATGCATACTGCACTAAAAGAGT
>NZ_JBHVQU010000556.1:0-1007 GCF_042886655.1 Peribacillus sp. NPDC058002
AACATATAAATTTAAACTATAACCGAGCTTAATAGCACTAAGATAAATGATTTACTTGATTGAAATCATCAATTATCCAAGAGTCGACTTCAAATCTTATCGTACTCAAACATGCATTGAACAATCGCATTTCGTTGGATACGATTGACTCGTTTGACATCAAGCGTAAAATAAAATGAATGACGGCTCCATGTGCAACAAGTATGACTTTCCCCTCAGGATACTCCTTCTGAATTTCCTGGAGTCCATTCATCAGCCTGTTTCGTAAAGATTTCTGATTTTCTTGACCAGGATATTCTTTATTCACGAATGCTGACTCCCTTTCAGCTGCTGTCATTCCTTCAGCAACGCCAAAATTCTTTTCAATGAATTCCATTTTTTCAATAACCGGGACTTCAATATAATGCGAGATGATATCTGCCGTTTCCCTTGCCCTTTTTAAAGGGCTTGAAATAATTACATCCCAATCATCTTTTGACAAAAATTCACCACATTGCCGTGCCTGTATCTTTCCGAGTTCATTTAAAGGGATATCAGTCTGCCCCTGCAGTTTCCCTAGTGCATTCCAATCTGTTTGACCATGCCGCACTAAACAAATAGTAGTAATTGTCCTCAAACCCCTCTAAGTAAATTGTTATTTCTTCACTTCTTCAATGATGGAATGTCCTTCAGTCTGCTCGAGATCTGACCATTTCCATTTTTCATGCAAGCGTATCCTTCCATCGGGCAACATTTCAGGGGTGGAAAGACAGCTGCCTCCTCTTATTTCCCCTTTTTCATTGATATGATTATACCTGAATTCCAGAGTTCCATCCAAATTGACAAGCCCTATTAAAGTCCCTTTAACAATCTCTCCGCCCTGATAACTTGCCGTGAGAATTGAGCCTTCTTGTGAATAGTGGAAGGAAGTCTTTCCTGACACTTCTCCATTTTCAGAATTGACTTTAGCATTAAATATCCGACCATCATAATCAAACATCATCATTCCCCCATATGAATTAATAAGG
>NZ_JBHVQU010000557.1:0-1003 GCF_042886655.1 Peribacillus sp. NPDC058002
ATAATCTCTACGTAGGAGAGCTTTACAATAATGACAGTTATGCATTTAAACTCTTTTACGAAAAGACTAAAACAGGCACATATGAAATAAGCTTCAAAAATAAAAAGTACATTGCTACTGAAAATATTCGATCCAAAGTGAAATATAAAGTGTCCGGCAGCCAAGACAATCCACGGGTGTCGGTTCATGTCTCGGTGATAGGAGAGGTTAAAGATGCTTCCAGCGTGTTAAAAAAAGGGAACACCATGAAAGAAGTGGAGCAGGAATGGAGCAAAGAGACGACGAAAAGAGCGGAAAAAATGATGAGAAAATTTCAGGAGCTAAAGGTTGATCCGCTCGGAATCGGCGAAAAAGTCCGGAGCCATTTTCGGAACTTTGATAATGAAGCATGGAAAGAACGCTACCCAACCGTTCCTGTTGAATTTGATATGAAGGTTCGTATTGTGAACACCGGCATCACCGAATAAAAAGTGACGTCAAAAAAGGGAGCGACCCAATAGGATCTAAAATCGTCCCCTTGAGGCGCTCCTCTTTTTTCCACCCTTTCAATTTAGTTCAAGTAAATGGACTATATTTTGCAGAAAAGGCAAGAAGAATATGAGCTCTAAATAAAAAGCATAAACATAATATACTAGCGGTATGCTTTTCCCTTGTTTTTATTATTGTTTAGTTTCTCTGTTAATAGGTAAAATCCTAAGCACCTTCTATATAAATTTGATGCAAATCAAAAACACAAAAATTGTCAAACAGTAGCTTGGGAGCTGATGCACCCTAGGGTAACATGATCAAACGTGCTCATAAGATAATATTGGCTATACCATTTTATACTAAATAATTGGTAGGATAATGGGGGATGTTCAGCTTGTAGAAATTGGGCCATTTTAGGGTCTGAATTTGCAAGTTTTTTTGTGATCAAAAATAACAGATTAAGTTAATAGTTGGAGCTAGTAGTTTCATGGACACATTTTAGTTAAGTCCTTACAATGATTTTTGAGAGGATGTG
>NZ_JBHVQU010000558.1:0-1001 GCF_042886655.1 Peribacillus sp. NPDC058002
GCTCCTTTTCCAATCCAACCGGTTAATCCAATCGGAAGATTGATAGCTATTTTCATCCCCATCCTTCGTACGCATGAACTCTTGTCCAGCATGTATCATTGGAATTCCCTGTGAAAGTAATACGACGGCCGAAGCTAATTTATGCATCTGTTTCCGTACCTGTTCTGTCGCATCTGGATTAGTGATGAGAAGCTTATCCCATAAAGTATAATTGTCATGTGCTTCAACATAATTGATCACTTGATCTGGTCTTTGATAGGTTGCTATATCTTCGTCATATTTCAAACCACCAGCGATGCCCTTTTTTATTATATCTTCCATTCCTGGTTTGCCATTCACGAAACCTTTATCATGTTCATTCATTACAAACCCTTTTAAACCATCACGGATCGCATCGTTAAAGTGAGCGATTCCAGGCATTTTACAAGCATTCTTTTGATTTGCTTTCAGCTCTTGGGCCAGGGGTGTATCCATATCCCAGCCTTCTCCCAAAACAATGATAGATGGATCAATTTCTGCCAGTGCCTTTTTCACCTCATTCATCGTTTCCACATCATGAATCCCCATTAAATCGAAACGAAAACCATCAAGGTTAAATTCCTTCGCCCAATAGGTTACAGATTCAACGATGAATTTTCGCATCATTTTACGTTCAGACGCTGTGTCATTTCCTACACCGGTTCCATTAGATAAGGTGCCGTCGGCGTTATAGCGAAAAAAGTAAGTGGGAACGAGTTTATGGAAGTTTGAGCCCTCCACTGTATAAACGTGATTATACACAACATCCATGATTACGCGTAAACCATTATCGTGTAAACCTTGAATCATTTCCTTTAACTCCCTGATCCTGACTTTTGGTTGATACGGATCAGTCGAATAAGAACCCTCGGGAGCATTATAATTCTGTGGATCATATCCCCAGTTATATTGTGGTTCATTCAATTTCATTTCATTGACTGTAGCAAAATCGAATATCGGGATAAACTGAACATGGGTAACAC